>JBCCNR010000237.1:0-3135 GCA_039025725.1 Pseudomonadota bacterium
AGACGGAACCGTTTTTAAAAGAAATATTTCAGGAAAGTCTGATGCATGGACATGGCTTTTCTTTTATACAAGATAAAAAAGCTGCTGATATTGTGATTAAAATTGAAGCGGATGTTGCACATATTTACGCGCATGAACGTTATATCTCTGTTGAATTTCCACTCCGCCTTGATGACTTTATACATCGACTGAAAGCTTTTTATTATCAAAATACAGATAGGCCCTTAAGCCATGGCGCTTTTCATGTGGAGAATGATATTTTATCATTTGCTGGGCATGAGATTATCTTGTCGGATATGGAAAAACTTTTATTGAAGAAGGTTCTTTCATCCCCCGAGAAGTCTGTTCACAAGCAAGCGCTTTATGATAGTCTTGGCACTGGCGCTGAAGCTGTTATTTACCGTTTCCGTAAAAAAATCATGCCGTATAATCTCGATTTGGTTTTAGAAAATAATATGTTTTATTTATCTGTGGTTTCTAAAGATTAGCGTCTGCTTTTATTCTGGCCTGAGCTGCTGATAAGCGCGCCCCAAACATACGAAACACCGAGCAAGATACATAATCAAACCCAAGCATTTCACAAAAATCTACACATTCAGGGTCAGCACCATGCTCTCCGCATAAGCCGATGACAATATCCGGATTGGCTTTACGGGCTTTCTCTACTGCAATTGCAATCAACATCCCAACCCCGGAAAGGTCTAATTTAACAAACGGATCAAAGGGCACGATGCGTTTGCGCATATAATCCGTCATAAAACGCGGGGAATCATCACGCGAAATGCCAATCACAGTTTGCGTTAAATCATTCGTTCCAAAAGAGAGAAAATCTGCGGTTTTTGCAATTTGATCAGCACATAAAGCCGCGCGAGGCAATTCTATTACAGCTCCAATTTTTACCGGCGGCAGCTTAGCATCTTCGTGTTTTGCACTTTCATATGTGGATAAAATTTGCTGCCTGATGATTTGGAATTCAGTTTCAAACCCGATAAAAGGAACCATAATTTCTATATTCGGATAAATCCCAGTTTCTTTCGCGATATCTATTGCTGCTGCTAGAATAAATTTTATCTGAAATATGTAAATCTCAGGGTAAAGAACACCCACACGGCAACCACGCACGCCCAACATAGGATTATATTCCTTAAGGTCTCTAAGGCGCTGAAATAACTTACTTTCAGAAAGTCCCAATTTCTGAGCAAGCTCAGGCAAATAACGTGGATTGTCAGGAAAAAATTCATGTAAAGGTGGATCTAGCAAGCGAACAGCAATAGGCAAATCACGCGTCTTTTTGAAAAGATTTTTATAGTGCATAATTTGCCCTGTACGCATATGGTCAGCGATCTCTGAGCGCTCCTGAATAGTTTCAGCAAGAACCATACGGCGAATATTATTTATATCCTCTTCTTTATAAAAAGCATATTCTGTACGATATAACCCAACACCAGACATATCAAAATCAAGCGCAATATCAGTTTCCGCAAGTGAATCCACATTTGCACGGATGGCCATGCGTGCACGCTTTGCTGCCATTTGATTTAACTTATAAAATGCGCGTGATGGTTTCTTTTGTTTGAGAGGAACCTCACCGAGAAAAACGCGCCCCGTATTCCCATCAATCGTGATGATATCTCCTGCTCTGATACGTGTTTTATCAACCATCATAAGGCCATCAAGGGCTACGATTTTAATATTTTTAACAGCTGTAACACATACACGCCCCATACCACGCGCAGCCACGGCGGCATGTGATGTCAAACCACCCCGCGCAGTTAAAATTCCAGCCGCTGCATACATGCCATAAATATCTTCAGGAGATGTCTCATGGCGCACAAGAATGACTTTTTTCCCCTCCGCATGATAACGTATAGCATCATCTGCCGTAAAAACCACTTGCCCACATGCCGCCCCGGGAGAGGCCCCAACCCCCGTATCAAGAACAGGCTGCTTATGATCCGGATCAACAGAATCATGCAAAAAACGCTCTATAATTTTGGGAGGAACATGCGCAATAGCTTTATCCGCAGTCATATGATTTGCTTCGAACATCTGGACTACAAAATTTACCAATGCCTCATCAGAAGTTTTTACCGGACGGACTTGCAAAAACCACAATGTCCCATTCTCTATTGTAAATTCAACTTCGACAGGATGCTCATAAATTATCTCTAGCGCTGCAATATGTTGCTCTAATGTTGTAAAAAGCTCAGTGTCATGTGCCTTAATAAGTGCAATCTTCTCAGGATTAATTGCTCCCCCTACCAACATTTCTCCTTGATGATGCAGCACAAATTCACCCATCATTGGCAGTTGCCCCGTATTCGGGTCTCTTGACACTGCAACGCCAGAGCCAGAAAACCCTACCATATCGCCTAGGACCATCTGTTGAATAATGACAGCAGTGGCTACCTCATTTTTCGAAATATCATGCAGCATACGATAGGTTTTTGCGCGCCGATTATGCACTGATTTCAAAACAGTTATGACCGCTATTCTCAGTTGCTCAAAAGGATCCTGAGGAAAAACTTCACCTATTTGCTGTTCAAAGCATGCAAGATAAGATTTTATCATATTCTGTAAAACTGACTTATCTTCTAAGCCATGCTCAGGACTATCCTCTAATAGCTCCTCAAGATATATCTGATGCACGAGCGCCGCATAATCTTTGATAAAATTGATATAGCGCTTATATTCATCAGAAGTTTTTAAGTTATCCTCCACCATACCAATATTTAAAAAGCTATCCATCATACCGGGCATAGATGCCGCCGCACCTGATCGCACAGAAACATAAAGCGGATTATCTTTATCACCAAATTTCTTTTGTGAGCGTATTTCAATATCTTGGATTGTAAATCTAAGATCTGTCATAAAGCTTTCCGGCAATTGTCTGTTATTTTCATAAAGCCGGAAGAGCTCAGTTTCAAAAACAAAAGCTGGTGGCACATTCATACCATGCGCCAACATTTTACAAAGCGACAGAGCCTTTGATCCAATCTGATCAGCAGTCAAATGACAATTATCAGCAGAAATACGATGTATAAATGACATATTCCGGATGATATATGTTCAGTACTGCAACGCAACATATTTTTATTTTGAGACATCTAAGTAAGTAATGATTTATAGGATATG
>JBCCNR010000238.1:0-3079 GCA_039025725.1 Pseudomonadota bacterium
ATTTATTTCATAATGGTTTGCTCATTTTATTATAACTATTCGATAAGGTGTCTGGCAAAATTTATCTTGTTTCTTATAAAAATTGGCTTCATGCGCTTTGCACTCTATGAATGTCCACACGCCCTAAATAAAATGTTCTTGAGATAACCAGATACACCACCAAAGCATCAAAAATAGATAAGGTATAATCAACGAAGGAGCACAACCCAACCAGTAAGTCAGCCCTTTTGACGTTAAATGGTAATCTTCTTTCTGATCCCAATTATCATACAATCTTTTAATTTCATTATGTGCATTTATAGCAGCCACATTACCATATAATGAAAAAATAACTAAAATGATATTAAACCATATAATCGGTTCTTTAACGTGGCCTGCTGTAATACAAGCAGCAAGGATAAATGACTGCGAAACCAGAAGCCAACTTGTTCTATGATTAATCAGATTATCTTCATGCTCAATGAGACTACGAAAATATTTAATTTGTGATATGTCTTGTTCCATAAACAATATATTACAGGCATATCTACATATATTAAAGTATGAAAGATATAGGCTTAAATAGTATCATCAGACATAGGCTCATCTCCATCATCAGAGGGAGTATCTTCTAAAGGCAAAGCTTCTTCTTCTTGAGTTATATGCTCTGAAATAAGCTGTTTGAAATCAGTCCCAAGCATATTTTCAATCGCGGCAACGATCTCTGTGTGACACGCTTTCATATCAATATCTGCTCCGCCGCCATCATATGTTACGATAAATTTTCCTTCAGCCATTGTATCATCATCCACAAGACTAACGCGCCTTGTTTTGGATCTGATCATTTCTTCCATGTAAATTAGCGTCTTAGGGTGCGCTGTGACCATAAGCTGCCTTTTATCACAACTTTTAAGCAGCTTCGTTATACATTCCGCAATATCCGCAAGTGATTTATGATGCGTCATGGCAGGCAAGAAGTGATGAATAATACCTCCCAAAAGCGATGCATAATGTTGCGATTGCTCTTCTGCTGAGCTCTCAATTCTGCCTAAAATATCCTTGATCGCATTGGTGTTCTCAACAGAGAGTTCCTGAATTTCACTTTCTTTTTGTTTTTTGTAATTCTCAGTTGCCTCGGTAAATGCACTGTCATAAGCCTTGCTTTCAGCCTCTTTACGGACATTTTCTAGCTCTTGCTTGCGCTCTTCTAAAAGACGAAGCTGCTCTTTTCTTTCTTGCTCGCGTCTATTTTCAAGATCGTCAAAAGACTCTAATATCAGCATAGATTTAACTTACCCTTGCGCAATTAATTTTTTGCGACTTCTTGGATCATCAGGGACCTCCTTAGGCATAGATTCTCCCCCATTATGCAACCATTGTCTAATGATGTTAATGGCTTCTTCAGGGTCAGCATTGATCGCATCTTCAACGTCAGACATAATAATCTGCATTGGATTGATCTCTTCTTCCTCTTCTTCTTCTGGTATGAGGGCCTGAATTTGCTCTTCATACATTGCACGAAGCTTGGCAATTTCTTCCTTATGCTTACTGTCACCACCCATCCGTAAGATTGGCCGCACAACCCCGAATGAAATACCTGCAATAGATAACAACAGCGCCATAGCCTCGATCATAAGGTCAAAATTATCTTCCACAATATTCCAGAAAGCATGTGGCGGACGGGACATCTCCGGTGGCTTGATGAAGCTTAAAGATTTAACAGTAACCGTATCCCCGCGGACTGAATTGAATCCAGAAGCAGATTTGACCAGCTCTTCTATCACCTGAAGCTCTTCTGCGGTTCGGTCCCTATAGGTAACAGTTCCATCCTCAGCGGTTTCTTTCACCTGATCCACCATAACTGCGACGGAGACACGCTCAATATCCCCAGGGGCACGACGCTTCTCGCGCTCAGTCTGTGATACTTCATAATTTACCTTCTCCTCAGCCTCAGATCTGTTCGAAGATATCGCGCCACCAGCCACCTCAGCATCAGGTATATTGTTTTGTACTGTAACTTCATTATTATTTGGTTCATTTGAACTTTCAGTCAATTCAGATGTCGCCGTTGAAATGACCGTGCGTGTGGTCGGATCAATATTGCGCTCACGGACGATTTCTTCTTCAGTCGTCATATCCACCGAAACCTGAACTTTTACACTTTCATACCCTAAATGCGCCCCAAGCAGCATCTCAATATTTTTGCTCATGACATTTTCAAGCTCAATACGCTTTTGGATAAGTGCAAAATTCTGATCATCTTCAATCTCTCCGACCATAAGCCCAGTTGAAGCATCAATAACAGAGACATTTTTAGGATTCAGATGCCCAACAGCCAAAGCCACAAGATATTTAATGGCGCGCGCATTTTCTCTATCAGGAACGGCTCCGCCACGCATTCTCACCATAACAGACGCAGAGGCCTGATTTTCCCCTCTGGAAAAGCTGGTTTTCTTACGAGGCGCAATATGCACCCTTGCATCTTCTATCTCTTCCATCGTGACGATTGTGCGGGCAATTTCACCTTCTTTTGCACGCCAATAGGTGGCATGAAACATCTCTGAAGTCGTGCCAAAACCTGTCACATCATCCAGCAATTCATAACCTTGTATGCTTTTTTTAGGCATTCCCTCACGCGCAAGCTGCATCCGAACATCATCGCGCTTTTTCTTCTCAACAAAAACTGCGCCATTTTTGTGCTCGAATTTAACATTCATATTATCAAGCTTAAGGGCAAGCTCTGCGATTGTAATTTCATCAAGGCCGGAATAAAGCAATGACATCTGCGTTTTAGCAGCAACAAGCGCCATCAATAAAATACCAACAGCCGAGAAAACCGTACTGAGCGCCAGAATAACCTGTTGGCGCTTGGTTAATCGGTTCAAAATATCTTTAATACTGTCTAACACACGGATTCTTCCAGAATTTTACATTTTCAAAATGATATTAGCCTCCAAATGCTTAATAAATCTTAAAAATAGAGGATGAAGCCTATCTGTTTGAAAGAAAGAGGTAAGGTATAATAAGAAGATTTTTTAAAAGCGGCGCCGGACACACACAAAAATTACAACCTTGCGCCGCAGCGGAGTGTTCTGACGTG
>JBCCNR010000239.1:0-3068 GCA_039025725.1 Pseudomonadota bacterium
CCAGCTGAAGATACATCTTCTGCTGGCTTTTCCTTCGCAGCAGGCTTCTTTGCCTTTGGTTCCTTGGCTGGTTTAGCCTCTGGAACAGTGTCTTCAACCGCGTTTGCCTCTTCATCGATGTCATCATCCACAGCTTTAACCTTCTTCACTTTCGGAGGCATACCTTGCGGCTTCTTGCTTGGCTTTGCGCCACCTGTTAAAATCTCAGAGACACGAACCAATGTAAAATATTGTTTATGTCCTCTCTTGCGCTGTGAGCTTTTACGACGGCGCTTTTTAAAGATAATGACTTTTCTGGCGCGACGTTGTGCTAAAATTTCAAGAGCAACCGAAGCCCCCTCAACATGCGGAGCTCCGATAGATAAATTATCATTATCAGACACAAGTAAAACATCATCACAGGTGACAATATCACCCACTTCGGCATCAAGTTTCTCAATGCGAAGAATATCATCTTCAGCAACTTTAAACTGCTTACCGCCTGTCTTTACGACTGCATACATAAGCTTTAACCTTTCAAAAATTATATAACATACCCTTATGCGGGCAATTCTGCTTATTTATAAGTGTTGCAGCATTTAGCAATTTTTTGCACATATTGCAACTCAAATTTTAATATGATGACTTTAAACATAAATAGCGATATATTTCAGCCATGCTGACATCATTGATTTTAAATAATTTCATGGTCTTTCAGGAGGCATCTGCGGATTTTGATGCAGGCCTTATTGTCCTTACCGGTGAAACAGGCGCAGGGAAGTCCACAATTTTAGCTGCTTTGGAAATCATACTTGGCATGAAACGCGCCGAGACTGATTTTATTCGCACTGGCGCGCCTGAAGCACAGTTAAAAGCTTGTTTTGAATTTACAGACTATCCTCAGCTTGAAGCATTATGCCATGAATATGATATTCCTTATGACGGGCTACTTATTATCAGGCGCCATATTCGTAAAGATCGCCCCAACCGATCATATATCAATGATATTCCGGTAACATCGCAGATATTAAGCAAAATCGGTGCATTATGCGCGGAGATATGTGGTCAGTTTGAAGATCGGGATATGTTGTCTTATGCTGGCTTTCGAAAATTGCTAGATGATTATATTCCACAAAAACATTTTATCTCTGATGTTGCTGAAAAATATACACAGCTTCAGAGCTTGCAGACCTCACTTGCAGAGCAAAAACAACTCCTTGCATCGACTCTTCGGGAACAGGATTATTTACGACATGTCTTAACTGAGCTCGAACAGTTAAATCCACAAAAAGATGAAGAAACTTCCCTTGCGCAAAAACGTGCCGAGATTATGGCTGTTGAAAAAAACATGTCTACATTATTGGCATCTGAGCAAATGTTGATGCAGGATAATCATTTAGAAAAAATTTTGCTTGAGGTCATAAAGTCTCTCTCGCAGCTTGAAAAAGACTTTCCTGAAACTTTACCCGATATTACAACATTTTTAAACGAGGCTTTGGATAGGCTCTCACTGGGCGGTCAGCTTTTATCAGATTTTAATCGTGCTTTAAATTATGATCCACAAGAGCTCGCACATACAGAAGAGCGTCTTTTTGCCCTACGTGCGGCGGCGCGTAAGCATCATATATCTGTCGATGATTTATGTGACTTATATACTGAATATCAGGAAAAGCTGGCACATATAGACCATGGTGAAGCGACATTATTACAGCTTGAAAAAGATATTCAAATCGCAACTGAGGCTTTTACAGTGGCTGCATTGGCTCTGCGAGAGCAAAGAGAGAAAATTATTCCTAAGCTGACGGATATTATATCAAGCCATTTGAAAGATTTAAACTTAAGTGCAGCCCGCTTTCGTATCCGCATGGAAGAAACCTTAGCGCATCGTGGCGGTCTTGATCAGATTATTTTCGAATTATCAACAGGCCCATCCATACCATATGGTGCTGTGCATAAAATTGCATCGGGCGGAGAAATGTCACGTTTTATGCTGGCTTTGAAAGCTGCTGGAACGAGTGAAAATAAAAACCGCATTTTAATTTTTGATGAAATTGACCGTGGTGTAGGCGGTGCTACTGCTGAGGCTGTGGGCTGTAAGTTAAAATCTTTGTCAGAATATAGCACGCAGCTTATTGTCATTACACATTCACCGCAAGTTGCTGCGAAAGGGAAGCTGCATTTTCATATTCTCAAAAAACATAGTAATAATGTGACGTCATCTTATTTGTCATCTTTAACAGGTGACAATAGACGCGAGGAAATTGCACGTATGCTTTCAGGGGCTAAAGTGACTGATCAAGCCCGTGCCGCAGCTGATCAGTTGATGTATTTTTAACCCGAACTATGGATAGGGGAAAATCACATTTTACAACGATTAACAATTTAAAATCTGAGTCACCTAGAGGGTGCATAGTACCCGTAGCAATCTATGTATTTATATGAAAGAGATTGCGTCGCTGCGCTAGCAATGACGTGCGTGGCGATGTTTGCTCTTCATTTTCTTATCCATAGTTCGGGTTATTTTTAATGAATGGTTACTTTACAAAGCAAAGATAGAAACAAGCAAGCCTTTAATATCTTACTTATTCCTATTTAAAGATATAGCGAAATCTTAATTTCCTTCACGCAGACGGCGCTTACGGTCAAGCTTCCTTGCGCGGCGGATAGATTCTGATTTACGCCGAGCCTTACGTTCTGATGGTTTCTCAAAGAACATGCGCAATTTCATTTCCCGGAAAATACCCTCACGTTGCATTTTCTTTTTAAGAATTTTAATGGCGCGTTCGACATCATTATCACGAACATCAACTAACACTATTATTCACCACCTTTCTGGTTAGAGTTAAAAGAGAATATAGTGTAAGATTTTTCTTTATCACACCCATATCCTCATGCAAATAAATTATTGAAGCATAAAGCCAAATTAAACTTGACGCTAATATGAATATGTACGATATATCTGTCTGTTTAGAAGCTATCCAACAGGGTTAGCAAAGATGATTTTTGAGAGATTTTTAGTCGAAAACCAACTAAAAAATCTGTGCATAGTGGTGCTACGGACATATTTTTTAGTGAAGTTTGCAGGCAAA
>JBCCNR010000240.1:0-3034 GCA_039025725.1 Pseudomonadota bacterium
AAGCTATCCAACGAGGTTAATAAAAGCCCTTTTTGGTGATTTTTGCCTACAAACTTCACTAAAAAATATGTCCGTAGCACCACTATGCACAGATTTTTTAGTTTGTTTTCAGCTAAAAATCCCTCAAGAATCATCTTTGTTAACCCCGTTGGACAGCTTCTGGTTAATTTTCAATATTGCTTCTATCATAATTATTCTATCAAGCAATTTAAAGTGATTTTTTCTCTCACGCCATTTGGCTTGCGCCAACGGCTCCGAGGGGGCGCGCAACGATGCGCGGCGCCCAGTCGGGCGCTCTACCAAAAGCTCTAATAGCCCAATCGCTACAAAATTCCTATAGAATTTTGAGAGCATCCACTATGTTTCTCTATTGGCTAAAACCTCATGTAAAACAAAGACCCTCACGGCAGAAGAGAGCCCACATATATCACCATCGCTCTTATCACCACCACTCTGGGAACAATAATTTGAGCGGGCTTTATCAATATCGCTGATCAATGTCGCAATAGACTGATTATATTTTTTTGCAATAATTTTCAAATGATCCCAAAAGCCAGTCTCAACAGTTATACTGGTCTTATGCCCAGAGATAACAACAGAATATTTTTTAGGCTTTGAAAAATCTTGCTGAAACCGTAAATCCATATTGGAAAAGATTTTACTTTCTAAATCTTATTTCTTACGGAAAGAATCAAGACTGATAATATTGGTTTTATTATCTTCATTTGCATCCGCCTCTTGGTCAGCTTCGGTTTTGTCCTTAGAGGCTGACTTCACAGGGATTTTTGTAACTTCAGCAGAATTTCCATCTGATGCTTCTTCTTCAGCTTCAACAGAATTAAATTGAAGTCCAAACTTAACAGATGGATCAAAAAATGCTCTTATGGCCTTAAACGGCACCTTTAAATGCGCAGGAACATTGTTAAACCATAAGGTTACATCAAAAAAATCCTCATTAACCTTCAAATCTTCAAATTCATGCTGAAGAACAATCGTAATTTCATCCGGATATTTCTCCAGCAAATGCGAAGGCATCTCAACCCCTTCAGCAGTCGTGGAATATGTCAGATAAAAATGATGGTCTGACGGAAGCCCATTCTCTTGCGTTTCCTTGAGAACATGCCGAACAACACTTAACATTGCATTTTGAACGATTAAATCATATCGAATGACATTTGACTTGCTCACAAGTTTCTCCATAAATATTCTTGCCCACGATAATATTATTGTCCCGCAGGTCAAGCGCTAACTTTAATTAAAATAGATTAAATTACTTCTAATGACCACAAAAATCATATTTAAGTAAAGGCATTTTCACATATTCTGCCAGTTCATCCGCAGTGGAATATAGAGCCGCCTCTTCGGCTGCGTCAGCATGTAAAGCAATTGCCGCGCAGGCTGCCTCAAAAACTGGCATTTTACGCGCTATCAAGCCGGCAACAATCCCACACAAAATATCTCCACTGCCAGCAGTCGCAAGATTAAATAAAGGACGCGTTTGTATCACACAGCGCCCATCCGGAGTGGCAATCAACGTATCGGGCCCTTTTAGCAACACAGTTGCACCAATATCTTTCGCCGCCATACAGGCTTGTGTCATTTTATCATGCCCGGCAAGCTCGGGGAAAAGACGCTTAAATTCTCCCTCATGTGGCGTCAGAAGAATATTTGGCGTCAACTGATAGTCTTTTTTGTCTCTTTTCGCCAAAAGCGTAATGATATCAGCATCTAGCACCGCCCTGAAATCCGGGTCTTTTGATGCTCTCTCAAGGATAACATCTAGTAAAATCTCTGCACGCCGATTGAGGCCGCTCCCCGGACCAATCACCACACACCCCAAATGAGGATGCTCTAACTCCTTTATAAAATGGCTTTTATCCTCAAGTACATAAGGAACATGTGCATTTTCAAAGCCAGCCACAACACTCAGAACATGCTGCGGAACACCCATCCTAATGATGCCCACACCAGTTTTTGCTGCACCACGGCTGCAAAGACGCGCAGCACCTATAGAAGTGAGATCGCCACCGACAATATTCACATATCCTCTTGTATATTTATGCAGATATGGATTGGGCTTTGGAATTTGTTGCATATAGATATTTTGCGAATTGAGCTCAATTTCTTGTTCTCCCTTATCTGATGCTTCAAGAAAAATATCATTTATGCCAATTTTTTTAACTGTGACAGCTCCGCAATGCGCATGGCCGGGAAATAGCACATGGCCGGGCCTGAGCCTTTCAAAACAGACTGTAATCGCAGCTTGCACAGCAATGCCCATAATCGCACCGGTTTCTGCACAAATCCCTGATGGAATATCAACTGAAATGACTCCCGCCTTTTTTCCATCATTTAACTTTTTTATGACGTCTGCATACATATCCTCGATGGGGCGTTTAATGCCTGACCCAAACAAAGCATCAATAACAAGCGTATCTTTTTCAGGCTCAAATTGCGAGAGCGGTTTAATTGTCCCACCATAATCTTGTGCAGCATGCAAACTATGCGCAGAGCACTCACTGCTTTGATCTGGAGCAAAAACATTGACACGAAATTTTTTATCCCTCAGAAGTTGCGCAATAAAATATCCGTCTCCGCCATTATTGCCCGGGCCACACAGCACAGAAACCCGAAAACGTGCTGGAAATTTTTCTAAAATTGTGTCTACAACAATTTCCGCGGCATTCTTAACCAATTCATAACCCGAAATACCGCTCTCAACGCTGCGCTTATCCGCATAACGCAGCAAACTGTTCGAGACAACTTTATTGGAGCATAAGGACAGGAAACTCATTTATCAGAACTCTTTTTTTGTCATATATAAACCAAAGACATGACTTGTTCAAGAATTGAGGCGTTTTATACCAAAAGCCCCAAATAATTTATGATTAAGTGCTTTTGGTAGAGCGCCCGACTGGGCGCCGCGCATCGTTGCGCGTCCCCTCGGAGCTGTTGGCGTAAGCCAACTGGCGTGAGAGAAAAGATCACTTTAGAAGCCATTACGAAATTGGCTATATTTAATATTTTATACAAG
>JBCCNR010000241.1:0-3032 GCA_039025725.1 Pseudomonadota bacterium
CTTTCTTTATCAAAGGCTATCTAACGTGCAGAGTACACCTCAATATCCACATTTGATCTATTGTGAACAAAATGTGATGTATGTTTATCAAAACTTTCGCGATATGACTTCACTTGGTAAGCACGAAGATACAAGATTATCCTATTCAAAACTTAGTCTTGATTACCCCTTTTTAGAAGCAGGTAAAAAGCAACTTTCACCCAAATTCGTATCATCCGGGGGGTGGCGTTCCATTAAAGAAATTACTTTTCGCGGGCTGATACGTGTGCTCACGGATAAAAATTGGCTAAAATTACCTGATAATCGTTTGATATACCATAATAAAGAAGCATTATACCATGCGCTACATTATATGCATTATAATGATGATTTATCATCTGAGAATAGTGACCTGATTAAAAAGCTTTGCGGAAAATATCGCACCTTCAATGTGGCTCTTATGAACAATTCAACCATAGTCAAAGGCACAATGGATCTGATATATTGTGACCTAACAGGCGCTATATCTGTTGTGCATGATGTCTCGCATTTTGCGAAATATAAAACTGAGATTATCTATAAAGGTACTGCGACTCTATTAGGAAATAAACATCTCATGATCAGAGCCTGCAATAAAGATATTATAGAAAATATTTATGCCTATGTCTGGCAATGTGATGATGATGGGATTGTTCTGGAGGGGATATCATCAATGTATATTCTGTCTCAACGCGTTGGCGTTATGCGACGCATTTATATCGATAATCATCTTGATGCAGACCCTCTCCCTGATCAGGCTAACGTTGTTTTTGATATAAATGATAATCTTTTGCCGCCCGAATATGCAGAGCGCGTTAATCAAAAAGACGAAAATTTTGTAAAATTCAATATTGATGGCGCAATATATGATAATTCTTGATATAAATCAGTTTAGTGTCAGCACGAACTAAACAGCAATATCGTCTGGTGACGCATTGGTGCTGACCAACATTTCAGTTGGTATATTTATATTGATCGTATTGCCTAAGTTCGTGTAGCTGTTAATCTCAACAGAAATTCCCATTTTCTTGAGTAAGATACTCGCAATCTTAATATTAAACAAAATATCATGCGATGATATTGGGATATTATCATTATAATTTTTACTTTTTTCCATAATGTTTTCGATATTAATACCGCTCTCATCAGAGATTGAGATTGATAATTTTCGCTCAAGATGATCACTATTCACTCTTAGGATGATATTGCCGCACCCTTCAGAGATAGCCACCGCATTTGACATAATTTTATAAAGGGCAGATTGGAAAATCTTCTGATCACATATAATGCTCAGGCCATCATCTGGCATTTCAATAGATATATCTATCCCTTTACGCAATACCTCTTTATGCAGCATTGTATAGATAGAATTTACAATATCTTCAGGATGAAAAAGATTTTGATCGAAGGAATCAATATCTGAAATAGCATTATGCAGGTTCGCAACATCTGTAATACGATTTAAAATCGTCGCACAAGATTGATGAATATAACCGATATTTTCAGTATCAACTTTTTCATCTTTTTCCAAAAGTGCAAGATCACTATATCCTGATATCACCTGTATCGAGGTTTTAATATTGTTCAACACATATTCAAAAAATGTCTTGGTTAAGATCTCAGCCTCTTCGGATTCCGTATCGTCTTTTTCTGGTTTGGTTTGCTCAATTTGCTGATATATATCGCCCTTATGCTCATATAAGAAAGAAATGACCTTTTCAGGACGCACAACAGAAGGGAAAATTGTAATAACTTCCTTAACTGGCGTCAGGCCATGCTTGGTTATGATCTCAATATCGCGCTCCATACGCGATTGAGAGCCAGTTAACATATTCGCAACAATCTCATTCCGGCTGGGATCATAGCCCTTAAGCTTTGTGATATTCTCAACAGAAGCCAGAAAATCTTTTGCAGTTCGAAAATTAAAAATTTCAGAAGCCGCATAATTTAAATTAATAGGAACGCCTTTAAGGTCTGTTATCAGAATCCCAACATTGAGCTGATTTTCATAAAAAGTGAAAAGCTTTTCAACCTCATTTGCATCGCCACTTTTGCGATTATCAGACTTATTACGTATCGCTGTATCAAGCTTATAACGATAATCCTCAAGCCTATGGCTGAGGGCTGTATTTTCATCCTGCAAGCGCTGTAGCTGCTCTTGTCCGCTTCTGAGCTCTGATACAATATATTGTACTTGTTCCGTCTTGATCGTAAACCCACCATGATCAAGCTGACCAACCCTTATTAAAAGTGACTTTTCATCACGTATTGAGACAATAAGTGTTTCTTTATCTTTCTTATTCTTATCATTAAAGCTTATAAGGTTTGGGTTTTTTGCTTTCAGATGAATAAGTATCGTGCTCATTGTCATATTACGGCTTATATCTACGCCAGTAGGCGATAAATGCCGTACAAATTTATCATTATAATCTTTTAACGTTCCCTCTACGTCGAAATATCCGATACCAATATCAAGAGCCTCAAGGGACATATTCATTGAATTTTCTGACAATTCATGTGTTGTCAGCTCATCTTCGCCACAAATTTGCCCTTTGCCTTGATAGCCAACCCATTTGCCCTTAGAAAAAACAGGCTCGCCATGGATCTTGAGCTTGATGAAATCTCCCTGAGCATTATATGAGAACACAAATTTACGAATGCGCTTTTGCTCACGCATGGCAACCGCGAGCTCTTTCCATGCCGCATTCGGAGCATCAAGATTGTCACAAAACCCCCAGAATGTCTTGCCAATTATAGAATTTGAGGCAGCCGCGCCCAATGTCGTAGAAAAAAGAGAAGAGACCGCCGTAATACGCCCGGAGGGATCTGTACTCCAGTTCCATATACCATCCCTGAAGGACTCATTTTTTGGTGCGGATGACGTCATTCTATTTATTTATCCTAAGAGAGACTTTTACCAAAACTGTAAATAAAATATCTCTTACTGCAAAAGTAATATTACAGAGTAAATTCTAGATAGAAATCATTTAAAAATATTTAAAATAAAATTTTAA
>JBCCNR010000242.1:0-3008 GCA_039025725.1 Pseudomonadota bacterium
ATCAATCTGGAGGGCAGCCCCATCCATCCCTCCACCAGAAAAACGAGATGTCGCACCACTACCATGACCAGAAAGTTCCGCAATAACCTGTTCGACTGGCCCACCCGGAGCAAATTGCACAATCACAAAATTGATCAATAATATGCCCAAGAGAGTAGGGATCATCAAGAACAAGCGTCTCAGGATATAAGAGATCATTCCTGTATATCCTTAGCATAAGATTTATCAGATGATCGTGCCCACCATAAAATTGATGGATTAGCCGAGCCATAAAATTTATCAGCTTTGGGCATACCAAATTTATCGCGATAGGCAATACGATCAAATGGGCTATACCATAATGGAATAAGAAAACGCTTCCATTGCAATATGCGATCTAGCGCATTTGTCAATGTCACAAGCTCTTCACGATTTTTGGCAAAGATAAGTCTTTCAATAAGGTCATCAATCACAGGGTCTTTGATGCCAGCATAATTTCTTGAGCCTTGACGCTCCGCCGCAGCCGAGCCCCAATATTCACGCTGCTCATTGCCCGGCGAAGAGGATTGTGCATAAACGGACATGACCATATCAAAGTCAAATTTGCGTATACGCCGTGTATATTGTGCAGGGTCAACAGTTCGCACGGCAACATCTGCACCTAATTTTTTCATATTTTCTGTGATAGGAATGAGAACACGCTCAAAAGTCGGGTCTGAATTGAGGATTTTAAAACGCACAGCTTCTCCCGAGGGAGTATGTAGGACTCCGTTTTTATGGGTATAACCATTTTCTTTCAGCAATTTAAATGCACCACGCAAACGCCGACGCGGGTCAGTGATTGTATTATTTGCAAATGGTTTTGTAAAAAGTTCCGGCGGTAATTGACCACGATATGTCTCTAAGACTGTAAGCTCATCGTCAGTTGGTAATTTTTTGGCTGCAAGCTCGGACTGTTCAAAAAAACTTTGTGTCCGTTTATAGCTGTTAAAGAAAATATTCTTATTCAACCACGGAAAATCCAGCGTCATAGAAAGCGCCTGACGTAAAGTAGGGTCTTTGAAAATATCTTTTCTTTTATTGAAAATTAAACCCTGTAAAGGCTTTGGATGTAAATTTGTTAAAGTTTTCTTTTTAACCAAACCTTGCTTATAAGCAGGAAAATCATAGCCCTTCGTCCAGTTTTTCGCACTAAATTCATATCTGAAATCATATTCTCCGGATTTGAAGGCCTCAAATTGAATGGTTGTATCGCGATACATCTCATAGGTAATATTGTCAAAATTATAAATACCCTTATTTGCAGGCAAATCTTTGCCCCAATAATCAGGATCACGAATATATGTAATGGTTCTATTCGCAATCACATCCCCAATTTTATAAGGACCAGATGTGACCGGCCGGATCAGACTGGCAGACGCAAAATCTTTATCCTCCCAAAAATGCTTTGGTAATATAACAAGCTGGCCAGTGATAAGCGGCAACTCACGATTGCCGGGCTTGTCAAAAATAAATCGTACTGTGCGCTCAGCTTTTTTCTCAGCTTTGATGATATTGGCATAATAATACCGAAAAATCGGACTGCCTTTTTCTTTTAAAATATTCAAAGAGAAAATCACATCTTCTATTGTGATCGGACGCCCATCTGACCATCTGGCTTTTGGATTAATATCGAACTCCACCCATGCATAATTATCAGGATATCTGACGCGCTCAGCGATAAGTGGATATTCACTTGCTGGCTCATCCAGAGAACTCGCCATCAAACTATCATAGGTTAAATTTAAGGCCGGGGCAGCCTCTCCCATACCATTTAAAGCGTTTAAAGTGTCAAATCCTCCGGTAGCAGATAGGGTGATTTCGCCACCCTTCGGAGCATTTGGATTGACATAATCATAATGTTTAAAATCTTTAGAATATTTAACATCGCCAAAAAGCGATAAAGCATGTGTATCATATATATGTGGTAGGCTATCCTCAATTTGCGCATGAGAATAAGAATTTTCCGCAGAGGCAGCATGAGCAAATATTAACAAACATGATATCAGCAAATATCTTAAATATGTCATGCTTATAGAGTCCCTATTCTTATATTTCGCCTGATCGTTTTGTTATTTTTAACTTTCACGAATCAGTGCGCACGCAGCATTTTCGCTCAACGCAGTTTAACCTTATAGAGGCTCATGTCACAAGTAAAAAGCTTAGGGCTGACTCTAACCGCTTATTTCTTCTTGGTGGATTTGCGAATATCCGCATGGAGCTTGGTAATTTTATTGCCTTCGCCCTCTTGAATTTGCGGCAGCAATCCAAGTCTTTTGGCAACTTCTCTATAGGCAGATGTCAGATCACCTTCGCCTTTTCGAAATATATCCTTATCAAGAGACTCTCCGGTTTTCATGCAGCGCAGGCGACAATTATCAGGACTGATCTCATCAGCAAGAAAAATATCATAAATATCATCATCATCAAATTCTGGGTCTCTCAGCTTTCCAAATTCAAGCTTTAAGTCGATTAGCTCAATGCCAATCGCAGCAAACATCCCATATAAAATAGAAGTCACTCTTAAAGAAGAATTTGCCATATCTTCCAGCGCGCTCAGATCAATAATCTCAAGCGCACAGATCACTTCAGGTGTGATTAAAGGATCGTCTTTTTCATCGTCTTTTAAGAAAAACTCAACCAATGGGGCTTCAAATATTTTACCTTCTTCCACCCCATAGCGTGCACAGATTGACCCTGCAGCTTTGCGGCGCACAACGACCTCAAGCGGAATGATCTCTAGCTTTTTGACCAGCTGCTCGCGCATATTAAGTGTTTTCACAAAATGAGTCTTTATGCCTGCCCCTTCAAGAGTCTCCATAATAAAAGCGCTTATAAAATTATTGAGAACGCCTTTTCCTTCAATAATGTCATGCTTTTTCTTGTTAAAAGCTGTCGCATCATCTCTGAAATATTGGATCACTGTGGCATCATCAGGACCTTCATAGATTGTTTTGGCTTTTCCAGTATAGAGTGCAGTGCGTTTTTTC
>JBCCNR010000243.1:0-2991 GCA_039025725.1 Pseudomonadota bacterium
ATCAAATCCTTCAAGAACTTGTTTTGCCTTGTCCATATCATAGTCTATTGATGAAATAGGTAAATACATATAACGATATTTATTATTTTTTTGGGTCATCTTCGCGTTAAAATTACCAAGGTAAATTGGCGTGGTCCCTTCAGCTTTAAAATATGCACTATAGTGATTTTGATCATTCTGGAATTTAAGTCTTGAATGAACATATTCATCAGGCGGAACCATTACAACATGATACTGAACCTCATTGTCTATACACCCATTGTGACTTAGTGGCAAAGAAAAGTAATCATTTGAGCCCAAACATCCACCTGTTCCTTTTTGCGTTACAGAGACAAATTCGCCAAACGCTTCAAAAACAAAGTGAGGTCCAGAAATATCAGTATCTGTTTTTTTATTCTTGCCACACGATCCGTATATAACAGCTATTTTATAAAAGCTTTGTGCATCTTTAGCACTATTTACATATTCTACTCGATTAACGGCACAGCCTGAGATGAGAATAGAAAAAGTTGTTACAAGCAAGTATAAGAAGGATTTTAAATACTGCATAATATTTTTTACATATCGCCTTTAATGCTCATATATCTCAAGCTGTATCTTTAACTCTATAGAGATCAGATAACCTCATTCTTACAAAAACTATTGGACAGCTTCTACAAAAGGTAATCTTAATATCTATAATGGTCAGGCTTGTAAGGTCCATTTTTAGGAACGCCAATATAATCGGCCTGATCCTGCGAAAGCTCCGTAAGTTCTACACCAAGCTTTTCAAGGTGAAGCTCAGCAACTTTTTCATCAAGATGTTTTGGTAAAGTGTAGACTTCATTTTTATAATTTGCATGATTTTTATACAGCTCAATTTGTGCAATTGTCTGGTTGGTAAATGATGCACTCATGACGAATGAAGGATGTCCGGTTGCATTCCCTAAATTACATAATCTTCCTTCAGATAGTAAGATGATAGATTTGCCATCCGAGAATTCAATAGAATGAACTTGAGGTTTAATCTCTGTCCATTTGAAGTTCTTTAGGGCTGCAACTTGGATCTCACTGTCAAAATGGCCAATATTACACACAATCGCATTATGTTTCATACTACGCATGTGATCAACGGTGATAATATCTTTATTACCTGTTGTTGTGACAAAGATATCCGCTGTCTCAACAACATTTTCGAGGCGCCTCACTTCAAACCCTTCCATAGCAGCTTGAAGAGCACATATTGGGTCAATTTCAGTGATGATTACACGTGCGCCGCCGCTGCGTAAGGATTGCGCTGAGCCCTTACCAACATCTCCAAAGCCACATACCAAGGCGACTTTTCCAGAGAGCATGACATCTGTCGCGCGACGGATACCATCAACAAGTGACTCACGACATCCGTAAAGATTATCAAATTTTGACTTTGTCACTGCATCATTCACATTAATGGCAGGGAAGGGGAGACGACCCTTTTCGGCAAGCTTATAAAGACGGTGCACACCCGTTGTTGTTTCCTCGGAAACACCTATCAGAGCATCTTTTGCTTTTGCAAACCAACCTGGTTCAGCATCAAGACACTTTTTAATCGTTGCATAGAAAGCAATTTCTTCGTCATTTTCAGGATTATCCAAGATCGAGCGATCTTTCTCAGCTTCAGCACCGAGAATAACATACATTGTTGCATCGCCACCATCATCAAGGATAAGGTTAGATTGTCCTCCATCGGGCCAGTCAAAAATCTTTGCAACATATGCCCAGTAATCTTCTAATGTTTCGCCTTTATAGGCATATACGGGCACGCCAGCTGCTGCAATCGCGGCAGCGGCATGATCTTGCGTTGAGAAAATATTACATGATGCCCATCTGACTTCGGCGCCAAGAGCCGTTAAAGTTTCGATAAGAACAGCTGTCTGAACTGTCATATGCAGACAGCCCGAAATACGCGCACCTTTTAAAGGTTGAGAGCTCCCATATTCCTCACGGAGAGACATAAGACCGGGCATTTCAATTTCAGCAATATCAATTTCTTTGCGTCCATAGTCTGCTTCTTTTATGTCGTGAATTGCGTAGTCTGGTAAGTTGTCATTTGATGTTGCAGCTTGAGCCATATTTTCCTCGAACTCTGGTTGTTTGTTTAGTTACTTATCACTCTTGCGAAGATATAGCAACTATCTGTTTTATAAGATATAGCGCATAAAATGGCTCGCAGAAGATGCACATTCTAAAATATGAAAATGGTCTTTAGATATGATCTTAACGATTTCGCCTGAATAAAGATTATGTGCGACATTATTATCCCAATATGCGAGTTTGACCTGAGCACCGTGATACCAATTTTGCAGAGAATATAAGCTGAAAAGCAATGTATCAGCTTTGAGAGTATCATCTTTTTTTATAAGAATATCATCAACCAAATATCCAGAAAGATATAGTTTTCCGGAAAAAGCTATATCTTTTCGAGAAGAGGTCAGCGATAATGTTTCTGTGTTATTTTTAATATCGAGTAAATATGTCATACCAAAAGCCTTAAATAATTTGAGACACCTAAGCCAGTGATGATTTTGGCAAAATTTGTACCCATTTCGCAAGGGTCTGCTGATATGTTATCATCATGAGGTAAGGTGTCTGAATAATTTTGACTAAGAGCTTTTGGTAGAGCGCCCGACCGGGCGCCACGCATTGTTGCGCGCCCCCTCGGAGCTGTTCGCGTGAGCGAACTGGCGTGGATGAAATATTGACAGTCAATTAAAGCGCTTAGTATCATTTGTCAGCTTTGCCCTTTTGTTTGGTTTTCTCTGTGACTAAGGCAAGCTTTTCGATGAAATGGTATAATTTATAGAGTATTCCATCATCTTGTGGTGTGTGGGTAAACGCTGTAAAAACCGAAGCAAATACGATAATTTGCGTCGCAACATCAAAAAAGTAATTTATAAAATCCATAATATGTCCTTTCATATGGTTAAGTAAAATTAAGTAAAACTAGGTTATTTTAAAAATTATGCTTCAAAA
>JBCCNR010000244.1:0-2979 GCA_039025725.1 Pseudomonadota bacterium
AAAACGATTATAAGTTATATGCTTTAGACTGCATGAACTGTATAAAGTGTTATTTTTTAATATGTGAGCAGTCAACTTATGAAAATATCCCTCTTTAAATCCCTTTATGATAGCGTCATGGGCTTAGCAGCACATCCGAGAGCAAAAATATGGCTTGGGGTTATTTCTTTCATTGAAAGTTCATTTTTCCCGATCCCGGCAGATATTATGTTTATCCCCATGGCACTCGCCAAACGCGAAGAAGCAATCAAACTTGCTTTCATCGCAACAGTAACATCTGTCTTAGGAGGCGTTTTCGGCTATTTTATTGGTATGTATGCCTATGAAGCGCTGGCCATGCCAATGCTTGAAAGTCTTGGAAAATTAGAAGGCTTCGCGCATTATCGTGATGTTATCAAAGGTGATATCTTTGTTTTATGGGGCCTATTATTATCATCCGGTCTTACACATATCCCGCCTATCAAAATCGTAACGATTCTATCAGGTGTTGCGGGTGTGTCCCTGCCTGTATTTATTATTTCAGCAATTATCGGACGCGGCGCTCGTTTTTTTTTACTGGGTTATCTTTTATATCGCTACGGGGAGGGCATTCAGGATTTTATTGAAAAGAGATTGAACTTGATATCTATCGGGTTTATCCTTCTGATTGCACTAATATATATTGTGGTGAAGCTATTCTAAATATCTTTGATGATATGCGCCCTGAGAAGATCTCGATTTATCTTACAACAATCGCGGTTATTGTTCTTGCTTCAGCGCATTTTATGCAGCACATGCTTGATCTTACGCCATGCGAGCTTTGTATATGGCAGCGCTATCCTTATTATATTATATTATTTGGCGCGGTTCTCGTCCCTCTTCACAAAGAGATGCTTGCATTGTGGATGCAAATTATTGCACTATTTATGGGTTTAGCTCTGGCGCTTTATCACTCTGGAATTGAGCGCAATCTCTGGGAGGGTTTTACATCTTGCAGTACATCTCCTCAAAAAGGTCAATCCGTAGAAGATATTATAGCGCAGATTCAGTCAGCACCACTTACAAGGTGTGATCAGATTGAATTTACGATAATGGGGCTATCCTTTAGCAATATAAATGCACTTATAAGCCTGATAATGCTTTTGGGGAGTTTATATTTTTTGAAACAATGGAAAATATATGGCTGATGACAATAAACATCCTCAGACGAAAAGCCGCTCAGACATATTAAAGCGTTTGCCTGGTATGCACACACCACAGACCATCCAGCATGAGATGCTGCGCGTGGATCATGCCGGAGAATTTGGTGCAGTCGGTATTTATCGCGGACAAAAAGATGCGTTAAAACATGCAACTCATGAGCGTCAAAGTTATGAAAATATTTGTCATATGGCAGAAGGAGAAGATGTTCATCTTGCGCATTTCAATAAAATTTTACCTGAAAGGCGGATAAGACCGTCACTTTTTTCACCATTTTGGGCGCGAGGCAGTTATATCCTCGGCTCGGTGACGGCTCTCATATCTAAAAATAACGCTATGGCCTGTACCGAGGCAGTAGAAACAGTCATAGGCGCCCATTATAATGAACAAATTGATTTTTTTGAGGCCGTAAAGGATCCAGAAACTGAAGCATTAAAAAAGTTCCGTGACGATGAGCTTGAGCATCTTGATGAAGCTGTCTCTGATGGCGCGCAGCAAGCATCAGTTTATCGTGCGGCGAATGGAATTGTGCAATCTCTTTGTAAGGGTGTTATCACAATCGCAGAGAAGATTTAGTGTTTGGAAAAAATATTTAAGTGGCGCACCTGGAGGGATTCGAACCCCCGACCTACGGAATCGGAATCCGGCACTCTATCCAGCTGAGCTACAGGTGCAAAATCTAAAGAGTAACCAAAGTTAAGAGAGAGTTCACTTAAGACGGAAAAACTACACTCAAAAAAGATTGGCCACATCTGCCATGCAGCTATAACATTTACTGATAGACGTCAAGAGCTAAACCCATTTGGCGGCAAATCCATACACATAGAGCATACTAAAGGATAAAGCTCAAATGTTGCTACAATTATGCTGCCTCAGTTCCGCCGACGGTCATTTTTGATAATTTCATCGTTGGTTGCCCTACGCCGCATGGTACACCCTGACCAGCTTTGCCACAGGTTCCCACGCCTTCATCAAGCTTCATATCATTGCCAATCATTGTTATATATTTCAAAGATTCCGGTCCAGATCCAATCAATGTTGCGCCCTTAACAGGAGATGTAATTTTTCCATTTTCAATTTTGTAAGCCTCAGTGCAGTCAAAAACAAATTTCCCCGATGTGATGTCAACTTGACCTCCGCCAAAATTTGCTGCGTAAATTCCGTTTTTAACCGATGCAATAATCTCATCTGGTGCGTGATCTCCACCAAGCATGAATGTATTTGTCATGCGCGGTATAGGCGCATAAGCATATGATTCACGCCGGCCATTGCCCGTAGATTTTGTCTCCATAAGGCGCGCATTTAACCTATCCTGCATATAGCCTACCAAAATACCATCTTCTATGAGTGTTGTTTTCTCAGTTGGTGTGCCTTCATCATCAATTGACAAGGAGCCCCTACGATCATGCAATGTTCCATCGTCAATGACTGTCACACCTTTTGCTGCAACCTGCTCTCCCATAAGGCCGCTAAAAGCTGAAGTTTTTTTACGGTTAAAGTCTCCTTCAAGGCCATGCCCTACGGCTTCATGTAGCAAAACACCGGGCCATCCAGCGCCTAAAACAACTTCACATTCCCCTGCCGGACATGGCACGGCTTCCATATTTACAAGGGCTAGCCTGAGGGCCTCATCTGCGCCGCGCTGCCATCTTTCTGTTTTTAAAAACTCATCATATGAGACCCGACCGCCTGTCCCATAAGACCCATTTTCCTGGCGCTCTCCTTTTTGCGTTACAACCGACATACCCAGCCGTACAAGAGGACGATTATCGAAAAAATGGCTGCCGTCGGCACGGATAA
>JBCCNR010000245.1:0-2961 GCA_039025725.1 Pseudomonadota bacterium
CCTGACCTTTCCAATCGAGCAAGACAACTCAGATGTGAGACATCATTTAGCAAGAATGACGCGAAAAACAAAAGTCGTTTCCAAATCCAAAGAGATGGTGGATATATCTCTTAAACTATACGCATTTTTTAGAAATGCTGAAAATGTCAAAGAATTCTCTCAAAAATTCCTATCTATCTTTATATGAAAACTCTCACCTGACAAGCCTATGATATAATTTACCTCTTAATTTAAAGTAAATTTCATAAAATTTATCTACATATTTAAATAAGTTTAAGTAAAATATTTTAAAACATTTGCGTCAATTGCGAGGGTGCATAGCACCCGTGGCAATCTGTTATATTTATATACATAGGACTTACTCAAAATAGCAAAAAAACTAACACTACGCCCTTCGACAAGCTCAGGGTCCGCTTAGGGACCGCTCTGGGCCACAAAACGACCTAATCAAAAAACGGTCGCTGAGCCTGTCGAAGCGTAAGTTTTTTACACACAACCTTGCCCTTCGTACCCTTGACACCCTTAGACAAACTCAGGGACCGCTCAAGGACCGTTTTTTGCTACTTTGCTTAAGTCCTAATTAGGTACTATTTAATATCCCTTTTCCCCTTGCCTTCAAATTGTATTAAGGTCGCTTTTACTGCACCGTCAGCAGTCTTAAAACAAAATTCCTGCTCAAGCTGATCGATAGAAATCGCTTCAGCCGCGTGGATCTTGCATCTCTTGCCATCAATATAACAAAATGCAGAGGGAAAAGGATTTAAAGCCCTGATAAAACGCAATATGTCTTCAGTCGGCCGCGTCCAGTCAATCTCGCATTCTGCTTTTGTAATTTTATGCGCATAGCTCGCCACTCTATTATCCTGAATTTCCGCTTGTTTTTGATAATACTCTATATCATTTATCACTTTCGCGATTAAATTTGCGCCCTCCTGAGCCAGAATATCATGTGCCTCACCCGTTGTAAGACCCTCAGAAAGCGGCATATGCCATTTTGCAAGCATATCCCCCTCATCTAGCCCTTCGGACATTTGGATGATTGTCACACCAATATTTTTATCTCCCGCCATAATAGCCCTATGAATAGGGGCGGCGCCGCGCCATGCAGGCAAAAGAGACCCATGAATATTCAACGCACCATAATGAGGCGCCTCTAAAATAATCTTCGGCAAAATAAGACCATAAGATGCAACAACCGTCACATCAGCCTGAAAGGCGCGATAGGCCTCGATATCCTCCGGGCTTTTGAAATTTTTAGGCGTTAAAATATGCAAACCAAGCTTTTCCGCCCTTATATGCACCGGCGTTTTTTTTAGCTTCATCCCGCGACCAGCTGGCTTTGGCATCTTCGTATAAACAGCAAGAATATCATGCTGAAGAGAAAGACTCTCAAGGGCCGGCACAGCAAAATCTGAACTGCCCATAAAAATTATTTTCATGTTATACCAAGCGCCTCAATTCATTTTATATTGTATCTATTATAATTATATATCAAGCATTTAAAAGGCTATATAATACCAAAAGCCCTAAATAATTTTTGATTAAGAGCTTTTGGTAGAGCGCCCGACTGGGCGCCGCGCATCGTTGCGCGTCCCCTCGGAGCCGTTAGCGTAAGCTAACTGGCGTGAGAGAGAAAATCACTTTTAAATGCTTTTATTAACCTTATTGTAACCAACATAACACAAAAATACGCATAGAATACCATGAGCATAAATTTATAGAGGATCGCCATGACAATTGGCTATTACGCGATTGATAAACGAGAATTGCAGCATGGTCTAGAAGATCGGCAATTTGCTCTCTCTTTACAGCCCATCATCAATATAGAAAATGAATCTTTCGAAACACTTGAAGTCTTTATTCGCTGGCGTCACCCCTTACTTGGTATGCTGCCCCCTTCCCTGTTCATGCCCATGATGGCAAAAGAAGGCCTTGGCGCAATGATGACAGACTATATCGTCCATGAAGCCGTCAATATTTGTAACCTGTCCAAAAGAAGCGGCAAGACAATCGGTGTGAATATCAATATTAACTCCAATGAGCTACATAATGAAGAGACATTAAGCTCTATTGACGGTGCAACATATGATATGGATGATCCTGAAAGCGTCTGCCTTGAGCTCAGTCCGCAAATCCTGACACAATTTTCCGAAACAGCCGGCGTAACGCAATATCTCCCCGATCAAAAACCCACCCCGGAAGAATCAAAATATCTTGAAACACTCAAATATACACTCGAGAAATACGCCGACTTAGGCATAACACTCGCGCTGGACACATATGATCATATTTGGGGTGCCATTGACCGCGCAGAAATTCTAGGCCTGCATGCCGTCAAAGTCAGCCCAAAACTGATCGCTGCCTGCGCAATGGGAGAAAGTGAATATTTACAAAAATGCTCCGAAAAAGCGCAAAAGGCAAATATAGCCCTCATTGGAACTGGCGTAGAAAATCTAAGCCATATGAAAGCCGTCATCACATCACATATAAATTATGTGCAAGGCATGTTTATGTGCCCTCCTGTGTATCAACAACAGCTGAGCAACTGGAACATTGATAATCTGATCGAAGCCAAACGCATAACACATATGCTGTCTGATTCTGCCGCGAATCTCAAAATGGCACAGAAAAAAATGGAAGCATCCTATGAAAATAACAGTCTGGCCACATCTAAGCCAGAGACTGCTGATCCAATAAATGCCACACATAACATCTCATCACCTCCAGAGCCCATACAAGCTGAGCCCCCTATAGAAACAGAAACTATACAGCATGAACAGGCCCCCAGCAGAGTCTCACCGCAGCCAGCCCCCGCTCCGAAAAAACAACTTGGCTTTTCCACTGGAAAGCCCGGCCTGAAAGTGGCAGGTAAAGGATCATTCGGTAAAAAAACACTTTAGAAGCAATAAAGTCCTCAAAATAGTTTTAAAAAACCTTTTTTCTTGATCATGAGATGAGCTA
>JBCCNR010000246.1:0-2951 GCA_039025725.1 Pseudomonadota bacterium
AAATGTTACTTTATAACATTCAAATAGCTGTCTCATATTGCGAAATAACTCTTAGCCTTTGTGTTATTAAGCCATATGGGGCAGCTTTTCCAAAAAATAATAAAGTTTAAAGTCAGGTGCTCTCATATGCTTCGCTCCTCAGTTCCAATTTTTCTAATTTCTACACTATCGCTTTCCATGATGCATGGTGCAGTTGCTGCTGATAAATCTGTGCAAATTGACCCGGTTGTTGTCACAGCCAATCCTTTTGGAAAGACTGCAAATAATTTTGTCCAGCCTATTACTATTGTTACAGGTGATGAGATTGTGAAAAATCCGGGCTCGACGATCGGCGATGTTTTGGGCAGAGAGCCTGGTATTCGATCTAGTTATTATGGGCCAAATGTTTCAAGGCCAGTTATACGGGGTTTAGATGGAGATCAGATTAATATCTTGCAAAATGGGATAAGTAATTTGGATGCGTCACAGACCAGTGCAGACCATAATGTGGCGATTGATCCTTTAGCGATTGAAAAAATTGAGGTCTTAAGAGGGCCATCTGCGTTATTATATGGTCCTAAATCCGTGGGGGGGATTGTCAATATTATTGATAATCGTATTCCATCGGAGCGCATTGATGCGCCAGTAACGGGTATTGTTGATGGACGCTTTAATTCGACCAATAGTGAAAGGTCTGGGTCTTTTCTTATTGAGGGCGGGGTAGATGATTTTGCATGGCATATTAATGGATTTAAACGCCGTGCAGAAACAACGCGTATTCCGGGTTTCTCGCGCTCAAGTCAGTTGAGGCTTGCAGAGCCTCTGGAGGCTGGCGAAGAAGAGGATAGAAACAGAATTGATAATAGTCAGAGTGAAACGGAAGGCGTAACAGTTGGTTTTTCAAAATTCTTTGATAAGGGCTATTTTGGTCTCTCTTACTCAAGATATGACAGTGAATATGGTATTGTTGGCCATGAGCACGCGCATGAAGATGATGATGACGACCATGAGGAAGAAGAACATGGTGATACGCTTCTTGAAATGGAGCAAAATCGCTTTGATTTGGCGGGTTTATATAAAAGCCCTTTTAAATATATCAAAGAAATCAAATATAAGGCAGGCTATTCGGACTATGAGCATCAGGAGTTCGAAGGAGACGAGGCTGGTACAACTTTCAAAAATGAGGGCTTTGATAGTCGCGTAGAATTTGTCCATGATAAAATTAATAATATAGATGGTGTATTTGGTGTTCAAATCGGGATGAATGATTTTGAGGCCCTTGGCTCGGAGGCTTTTGTTCCAACAACGACGACACTTAATCTGTCAGCTTTTATCCTTGAGGAAATCGACCTCGGAGATGTAGATCTGCAGTTTGGCGGAAGGTTAGACTTTCAGGATATTGAAAAAGATGCAAGTGCGACATTTGGTGCCTCTGATACAAGGGATGATTTTACCGGAAGCGCTTCGATTGCTGCAATTTATAATCTCCCACAAGATTATAAGGTTGCACTTTCGACAACATACACACAGCGCGCACCAAATGCGCAGGAGCTTTTTGCCAATGGTGTGCATCTTGCGACACAAACTTTTGAAGTCGGAGATGAAAATCTGGATGTACAGAAATCTATTGGCGTTGATTTGTCTTTACGTAAGACATCCGGTCGCTTCACAGGTGAGTTCAATGTTTTCTATACACATTTTGAGGACTTTATTACACTTACGCCAACAGGGACAAATGATGCTGAATCAGAAGTTCCTATTTTCAATTATGTGAATTTGCCCGCTGAAATCTATGGTGTCGAGTTAAAAACAGGTGTGAACGCTTTTAATAATGGTACACATATTGTCGATTTTGAACTCCGCGGGGATTATCTTAAGGGTCGCAATCGCGATACTGACCAGGACTTGCCACGTATAGCTCCGGCGCGCGTTGGCGGCAGTGCGATTTACCAATATCAAGATGTCACCTTACGTTTTGATACTGATTATAATTTTTCTCAGGATGAGACGGCTCCTGAAGAGCTCTCTACAGACTCCTTTACCATGGTAGATTTTGGGATTGATTATGACCTTGAGCTCGATAATGTCAGTACGACATTATATATTCAGGGGACAAACCTTCTTGATGAGGAAGCACGCAACCATGTGTCTTTCTTAAAAGATAGAGCGCCTATGCCCGGTCGTTCAGTGATGGTTGGGCTAAGAAGTTCATTTTAGGGTCAATACTATATAAGGCTTTTCATGTTATCAAACTGCGACCACAATCACTTTCTTGAAAATATGATTAAGCATGTAGAGAATATATGTGCGCAAAAAGGCATACGCTTCACAAAATTGCGTCGTCATGTCTTTGAATTGATTTGGCAATATAGCAAACCTGTCAAAGCCTATGACCTGCTTGCGGAACTACAAAAGCAAATCCCTTCAGCCAAACCTATCACGATTTACAGAGCTCTTGATTTTTTGATGGAACATGGATTTATCCATAAGGTTCATCGTCTTAACGCATATATAAGCTGCACAGATCCTGAGCATTTGGGCAAGCCTCTCTGTCTTTTGGTTTGCACAGAATGTCATGGCGTCAAAGACAGCAGAGATGATAATTATAGTGCTCTGTTTAAGGATATTTTAGAGCATCATAACTTTAAATGCTCGAACCAGACCCTTGAAATAGAAGGTGTATGTAAGAATTGCTCATAGAAGGCTTATACCAAGCGCCTTAATTAATTTTCTATTGTATCTATCATAATTATATATCAAGCAATTTAAAGTGATTTTCTCTCTCACGCCAGTTGGCTTACGCGAATACCCCCTTGGAGCTCCGAGGGGGCGCGCAACGATGCGCGGCGCCCAGTCGGGCGCTTTACCAAAAGCTTCTGATAAAAATTATTTAGCGCTTTTGGTCTTAATTTTATTTTTCTCTCACGCCAGTTGGCTTTCGCGGAATAGCAAAAAACGGTCATTGAGCGGTC
>JBCCNR010000247.1:0-2945 GCA_039025725.1 Pseudomonadota bacterium
AAAGGTCTTAACCTTACCATCTATTTCTACTTACATAAATGGCTGACCAGATCTTCGATAAACAAAGACCCAATCTGTATAATCTAATAAGAACATAAAGTACCTTTAATGCTCCACATACAGCTTACCGTACATGCTGCCGCCTTCATGTCCTCTTATCTTCAGAACCTATCCCTCATTCATACCCCAAAACTCAAAATCCCAGAGCACGTCCTGATAAACAGGCCCTTCTTATTCAATATGTTAATCACCACAACCACCACCAAAAAAACCAAAGCCTCCCAAGCAGCGGAGACCATCGTATAATCAATCCCCCAAAATAAGTCAATACCTCTTTTAATCAAATCTTAACTTATTTTTAACGCCTGAATAATCGACATTTCTGACCACAACTTTCACGGTAAAGTATCACTTCAGATAATTGCGGAATATGTGGCACAAGACGATCCCATATCCAACCACAAATATTTTCTAATGTCGGATTACTCAACCCCTCAATGTCATTTAAAAAATAATGATCAAGATCAGCCTTCGCATATTTTATACAAATATCCTCAAGATCTTCGAAATGAATCAATATCCCTGTCTCTGGATCAGGCTCGCCGGCAACAACAATCTCAACCTTAAAAGAATGTCCGTGAATGCGCTTATTATGCTCTTTATCATCATCAACACCCAAACGATGCGCGGCCTCAAATGTGAAAAATTGTGAAAGCTCTATCATATCTTTTAATCAATATTTAGAATCTTATGTGTCTGTACACTCAAACGCCATTTGGGATTTTGCATACAATATGCAATGGCCTTTTCCGTGTTCTGGTTTTTAGCATGATTATCCATAGGCTGTAAAAAGAAATGTTCAAAATCAAGAGCTTCAAAAAAACCAGGCGGAGCACCCTCTTGCGGATATACCAGCTTTAACTCATTGCCAGAAAAAACCTGTAAAGCCTGCCCTGCCTTTGGACTGACACATAACCAATCAATTCCAGCAGGAGGAGCCAAAGTTCCATTGGTTTCAACCGCAATCATATATCCAGCAACATGCAACGCATCAATTAACAATTCATCAAGCTGTAATAATGGTTCTCCGCCCGTGATCACACAAAATTTATGCGCATCCCCGCCTGTCCAAAGACGATCTGCCGCAGAAATAAGCGCTTCTGGTGTCTTAAATTTTCCACCATTTTGACCATCAGTTCCTACAAAATCTGTATCGCAAAATCTGCATTTCGCAGTCTCTCGACTTTGCTCAAGCCCATTCCATAAATTACATCCCGTAAAGCGAATAAATAACGCAGCCCGTCCAGCATGCGCACCCTCGCCTTGCAATGTCATAAAAATTTCTTTGACACTGTAAACCAAAGTTACTCCTGCTTTTGATCGTCCTTAATCATATGTTTCTCGAAAAATGAAATTTGCAACAAAAAGAAAAGCAACATGAGTGGCAAAGCACCAAAAAACTTAAATGTTACCCATATATCCGTACTCAAAAAACGCCATATTATTTCATTTAAACATGCCATCACAATAAAAAAAATACCAAAACGGACAGTGAAAATACGCCACCCCATATCCTGCATATGCATCGCTTCGCCAAGCAAAGTTTTTAGAAAATATTTTTGAAACTTCAGACCAATCAATAAAGTCGCCGCAATGAGAACATAAAAAATAGTCGGCTTGATTTTCAAAAATGTCTCATCATGCAGAAAAATTGTTGCACCACCAAAAACAATAATCAAAATGCTCAACATGATATGTTTAGTGGGAATTGATTTTAAATGCATATAACATATCGGCAATGTCAGACATGTCACTATAATCATTGCTGCTGTGGCCTGATATAATGTCCCCTCCGGAACGAAACTCAGATTCAAATTTATTTCCGTAACATAAACCAATAAGAATGCGAACGCCGCTCCATAATCAATAAATATTTTTAAAAATTTTTGCATCCTCTAACCCAAACGTAACAGCACAGCGCCTAAAAATACTCCAACCGCAGAAAATAAACGCCGCTTGGAAACGACTTCCCCCAGAAGGATATAGGCAAATAAAACCCCAAATACAATACTGGTCTCTCGAAAACCAGCGATAACAGTTGTATGCTCACCAGCCAGGACAAACGCAAACATCACAAATCCAAAACTTGCAGCCCCAAGCAAGCCCGATAGCCACGCGCGTCTTACCTCCTGCCGCATAGAGGGTATAATAGATTTACGCCGCTTAATCAAAAATAAAAATGTTATGCCAATACCATCAAAAATAAAAAACCAGGCAATATAGCTGAGGAAGTTTGCCTCAGACCTCGCACCTGTCGAATCGATCAATGTATATGTCGCAATACAAGCTCCCGTCAAAAATGACCATAAAATACCCGATGTAAAATGTGGCATATGCTTTAATCGTGCATAATCAATCAAAAAGAATACCGATAGAACAATCGTGCATATTCCCATCATGACAGATAATGAAATGACCTCCTCCAAGAAAATCATACTGCCGATAGCAATTAAAAAAGGTGTAATCCCCCGAGATAATGGATAAGAAATTGAAATATCAATATGTTCAAGCGATTTAATCTGAAAAAATTGATATAAAAAATGCACACATCCTGAAATTGCAAGCGTTTGAAATCCCGCAACAGATGGAAGCGGAACAACCAAAAGCAACGGTATATAATAAAGCGCCGAAAACCATGTTGTCATTGCCCTAAGCGCAAGCTTATCCTCGCCTTTTTTCAAAGCAATCCCAAAAAGAGCATGAGTAACGGCTCCACATAATACAACAGAAACAGCCTGCGTGAGATGATCAGATGGTATGAAAGTCATAATACCTAGCGCTTTAATTCATTTTCAATATTTTATCTATCGCAATTATTATATATCAAGAAATTTCGCGCAACGATGCGCGGCGCCCAGTCGGGCGCTCTACCAAAAATCATTTAG
>JBCCNR010000248.1:0-2913 GCA_039025725.1 Pseudomonadota bacterium
CTCTAAAGTCAAATATTGACTTTAGAAAGCATATTGCCAACCCGCCGTCAGGCGATAATCACGCTCAAGGCCATAGCCATTAATACGCTCATAGACAGGTGTTGTAGCCTCAACCGCAAGACGCTGGCCCTTAAGGGGCCCTGAGGGAACAGTGAAATTTATACCAGTTCCAATATCAATACCTTCTCTCTCTTGCGCGACAGGGTCAAAGACAAATGACATGGCTGAGTTAACGGCCGGATCAGCACCGCTCACACGGTCTTGCCTGAAACCACGCAACAAAAATGAGGCCGAAAATGCATCATTCAATCTTGCCTGAGTCCATAGATTGGCTTCATAAAGATTACCCTGACGGAAGTCATCATCATTATCATATAGACGGAATGTGCCCATAACCTGCGCACCAAAGCTATAACCACGACGCTTCCCAACATATGTCAAGCCAAGGGTCGGATCGAAAGTCCCGGTCCCAAGCCGCATTGGATAGCCCACACTATTGCCATTATCCTGAACATCAAACTCTCCGGTTGGTAAGCTAAGGATTGTATTTAAATAAAGTGTATCAACATTGCGTGCGCGCTTTGTGCTGGTGTCCGAAGAATATATTTTCGAGACAGCACCAATTTTTGTATCGCCAAACCCTTCCGTATTGCGCTCAAAGGTGTTTCCTGCACGATTTGTAATCGTCATTTCCTTATCATAATATGTTCCCATAAGCGTAAGTGTAACACTATCGGTCAATCCATACATTGCGCCAACCATTTGCATTTGCGTGGTCATCTCTGTTGGAACAGCCATATATTGTGTCAAAGCTTCAGAAAGGTTGCTTTCACTTGAACCGCTTCTGATCCCCTCCATGCCCATATTCATATAGCGATATGAGAGCATGAATTCGCCTTTCTTGTGGGTATGATCACCCATAATGCTGACTGGCGCATGATCATCAGGCGACATCCCACTGCCTGCAAATGCAGACCCGGCAAATGAGGCTCCAAGCAAAAATGATGTTAAAGTGAGAATAGTTTTTTTCATTTACAGAACTCCAAAGAAATCTAACGTATTAATTTTAGTTACATTATCTCTGTAGCCCATGCATATTCCAACTTTATTCTGTATTTTGAAGCGAAATATGATGAAAAATGTTACTTAATTATCACTTGTACCAAGCGCCTTAATTCATTTTAGATATCGTACCTATCATAATTATTATATATCAAGCAATTTAAAGCGATTTTTTCTCTCACGCCAGTTGGCTTACGCGAACACTTCCTTGGGGGCTCCGAGGGGGCGCGCAACGATGCGCGGCGCCCAGTCGGGCGCTCTACCAAAAGCACTTGATCAAAAATTATTTAGCTTTTGGTATTAAAAATATCTTAACCGCCTAATGGATTTCCTTGAATATCCTGTTTTGAAGTAAGGGCCTGATGTAAAGGCACTGCCGGGCTGCTATTTGCGATATCTTGTTTCACTTGCTCTAACATGGTTCTGAGATCAAGCTGGCTGAGCTTCGTTGTCCGTTCCATAAGGAAACGTATATGTTGTGAATATTCCTGATCCATATATTCGTATTTTGATGATTTCTGTGAAAATATCTGATTTACACGAGTTGCTGCACTGTTGATTTTTTTCTCTATTTTGGTGCGTTTATTTATAGCCCTCAATCTATGCGACTCGCGCTTTAATAGCTCCTGAACATAATTTTCATATTCGGGCTTTGTACTGCATAATGATAACCCCTCGAAAATCCGATCATTTAGTCCTTCTGACCTCAATGTATCTGTTAGAGCTGTCCTGAGTTTCTCACGCAGATCATCATTTTTATTTTCTTTTTCAGTTTTCTGAACTAACGCTGGAAAAAACTTACTTTGAATTTTTTTAAGACGATCTGCTGCAGATGTGCTGCTCGCTTTTTTCGTGCTCAACTTATCACGCACCTTAGCCAGAGCATCTTTTGTATCAGTTTGAGACTTTAAAGGCTTAATCAAATCCTTTGGGTCAAGTGCTGTAACGGTCTCTGTACCTAGCTCTTGTACGGAGTCAGTAATATCCAGCTTGCTTTGCTGAAGAGGCTTTGTATCCTGCGCTGTTTTATCAATATTTTGATTCAGCTGCTTTGATAAATTTTCTTTTTGACTTAACCCATTCGCCTTGGCTTCCATGTCAAGTTTTCGGCGTTTTGCTTCGCGTTCCTTGCGTTTTGCCTTACGTTCCTGACGTCTCTCTAAGCGTCTTCTTTTTCGTCTCGCGCTCTCATCTTCTTCACTTACATCGGAGACGTCATCATGCTTCCTTTTTTGCCCTCTATTGGCTTGTTTCTGATCGGTATCATCCAGTTCTTTGTCATATTCTTCAGTTATGTCATCATCTATAGGATTTTCTATAGGATCCTGATCACTGGCTCCTGAATCTTCATCTTGAGTCTTATTCTGTTGCTTTGATGGAATATTCTCCGGTGTATCTGTGTTTAGGGTACTTTTTTTATGAGGAGGTTCACCAACACTATTCTCAGTATCTTGTGGGTTTTCTATATTGGTTTTATCCCCTAAAGGTCTCTGCCTTTTTTTGAGCGCCACCTGAAGCTTTTCTCTATTGCTGCCAACGCCACCGCTTGGGGAGACATTTTCAGTATTTTGTATATTGGTGACCATTTAAAATAACATATCAGGTTAAAAAAATATTTTGCAAAAACTTATAAGCAGCAAAATCTATGCCAAGAAGCTATAAATTGTTCTTTTTATATACAATTTCACCCAAGGGTTGATTTTGATGATAATCATGATTACCTTATTGGTGGAAAAGGGAACGACATTCTAGAGGGCAGGAGTGGTTGCCAACAGCGGCACGGTTGAAATCAATCAGGGCAGTCGGATACTGCGAGATGGGGACTACGTTCAGACGGGCGGATCGACGATC
>JBCCNR010000249.1:0-2892 GCA_039025725.1 Pseudomonadota bacterium
ATTAAACTGTAGGTGCTTTTGGTAGAGCGCCCGACTGGGCGCCGCGCATCGTTGCGCGCCCCCTCGGAGCTGTTCGCGTAAGCGAACTGGCGTGAGAGAAAAAATCACTTTAAACTGCTTATACAATAATTATGATAGATACAGTTTTGAAAATTAATTAAGGCGCTTGGTATTATTAAGAATCTATCCAAAGATAGGTTCTCCGAAAACTGAAAAGCCTTCTCTTACGGCTCCCAGACCTTGGCCACCTCTGTTGTTCTGTGCAATAATTGGCGTAGCATCACCCTCACTTGTGCTATCTGAAGATGTAGTGGCTGAATTTGTCTGACCTTCGTTTTTATCAGCTTTCGCATTTTTATCATTTTCAGTTTTATTATCTCTTTCCCACATATCCATGAGCGCTTTTGACGCAAGAGATCTTGCAGCCCCTGCAACAGCTATATCTGTTGTGGATGGCTCAGATGGAGCAAGCGCAGCCGCCTCAACGATCATCATTTTGTCATATGTTCCTTCTGGATCATCAGGAATTTCTGACATATCAATAGGCACTGAACCGCCGACAGCATATCCTTTTCCATCTGGGCCAGTCACATAAGTGTAGCTTGGAGATCCTGCATATTGACCACCAACAGAGGCATGTGCCTCCTCATGGGCGACAACTTCATCATGCCGGGCTTTGAGCTCCTGAATTTTTTCATCTTTGGCGCTCTCATCAGCTTTATCTTTTTTGTTCGCACCATCAGTGCTATTTTCAGTACCACTTATGTCGCCAAAAGGCTTGCTTTGAGATGAAGATGCAGCATTTGCATCGTCATTTACAGTATCATCTTTTTTCTCTTCACCATTTGCCATCGTAAAAGGGGAATAAACAGATTGCTCATTTTGAGAGCCCACATTTGTTTCTCTATTATCAGATGGGCTCTGATCAAAGACTGAAGCTGCCGCAAAGGAGCTTCCTGGCCATAATTCAGTCTTTGGCAAATTGAGAAAAGGTGATGATGCATTATTTTCTGCATTGCTTAAATATGCTTCTGGGGCAAGAGAAAAGATACTGCTAAAGTCTTTTGCCTCAACGCTGTTGCGCATATCGGATGAATTCATATCCGCATTCGGATTCATCGCAAGATGCCACTGACGATAAATTTCGAAAGGGTCACTATAGCCTGATATAACTTGCTGGCTATAAGGCGAATCTATGCCATGTATTCCCGTTACAGGATTGGCGTTTTGTGTGTTTAACAAACTATTGATCACATTATACATGAGGGTCTCCTTTATATTCATTTTGTTTCAGAGAGTCACTATTCATAACATGAATGAGGTATATTAAAGTAAAATACAAATATATACATCGTTTATGTAGTTTCTAATTACCACATATACTAAATATTATCAAGTATTTTATTTTCAAAACTACAATATTCTTTAATATTACATAAATAACAGTCAGGTTTCCGAGCTTTACAAACATATCTGCCATGCAAAATTAAATGATGATGGGCATCAAGAAGATATTTTTCTGGGATGACCTCAAGGAGCTTTTGCTCAACACTATCCACATTTTTCCCAGGGGCCAGACCCGTCCGATTAGACACGCGAAAAACATGAGTATCTACTGCACAAGTTGGAATGTGAAAAAACTCATTCAAAACAACATTTGCGGTTTTACGACCAACGCCGGGCAGGCTCATTAAATCTTCTAATGTGTTAGGAACCTCAGAATTAAACTTCTCAATCAATATATGCGACATTGCAAGCATATTTTTTGCTTTATTCCGAAAAAGGCCAATTGTTCGAATATGCGAAATGATCTCTGCTTCTCCCAATGCAACCATTTTTTCCGGCGTATCCGCGATAATAAACAAATCTTTTGTCGCTTTATTTACACTGACATCCGTTGCCTGTGCTGATAATAAAACCGCACACAATAATGTATATCCATTTTTATAAGTCAATTCAGTGCGCGGATTTGGATTTTTCTTAACAAATTCTGCAAAAATTGCTTCAATATTTTCCGGTGACATACACAGGCAGACCCTAAGCCGTGTGCATAAGCGTCTTGTTGTAATTATAAATATAATCTTCCAATGGCCCAATAAGCTCAATGTTCATTTTGGGCATTTTATAATCACAAAGCTTCTCCCTCGGAACAAATTCTATCACTTGTCCCTCTTTGCCAATAGGCTCCCCCTCAAAAGCATCACAAAAATACATAAGAAGCGTGTATGTTTTCTCTTCGAAACGAAAATTAGCGAAAGTGACTTTTTGTAAATTCGCTTCCTCAAGCGTAATGTCAAGCTCTTCAAAAGCCTCGCGACAGAGCGCTTCAGTTGCAGTCTCACCCATCTCGACCTTACCACCGGGAAATTCATAATAACCAGCAAGCTGCTTACCAGCAGGGCGGATAGATAAAAGAATTTCATCTTGATCAGGCTTATAAAGCGCAAGAATTGGAACTAAAATATGATGCATTATTTAACTTCTATAATCAGCGTTGATATCAATATAACGATGCGTAAGATCCGTTGTATAAACCTCTGAGCAACCCTCCCCAACGCCTACATGAATTTGAATAGAGATATTATCACCCTGCATGTGTTCAGTGACCGGAGTTTCATCATAATCTTCAACAGCCTCTCCGTCTTTGGCAATTGTGACCCCTCCGATTGCAATAGATGTTTTGTCACGATCTGCCTTCTCTCCGGATTTTCCAATCGCAGCAACAATCCGTCCCCAATTCGCGTCACTTCCAGCAAGTGCAGTTTTCACCAAAGGAGAATTTGCAACCGACAAGCCTATTTTGCGCGCAGACAGATCACTTTCCGCACCCTCAATCATGATATGCACAAATTTTGATATGCCCTCGCCATCTTTACAGATTGTCAAAGATGG
>JBCCNR010000250.1:0-2869 GCA_039025725.1 Pseudomonadota bacterium
GTTAAAGATATCGCACAGGCTTTGAGCGAAAGAACGGATATTTCAAAAAAAGAACTTTATAAAATTATTCAAGATCAGAAAGATAGTTATACCCCTACACACACATAGTGAAACCCTTGTCCTGATAATGTCTCAGCATTATAAATATTTCTGAGATCAATAATATTTTTCTCCTTTAGAAGCTGATAGATTTTTCTGGTATCTAAGGCACGATATTCATTCCATTCTGTAATGATCACGACTGCATGCGCTCCGTCAATGGCGTCATATGGATTGCTATGCCATGTGATATCTTTTAAAATCTCTGTAGCATTATCTTGAGCAACCGGATCATGAGCATGTATTTTCGCACCATTTTTTTGTAGCTCCGGAATGATTTTTAATGCAGGAGCCTCCCGAATATCATCTGTATTCGGTTTGAAAGCTATCCCAAGGATGGCAATTTTCTTATCCTGAATATCTCCGCTCATTGCGTGCAAGATTTTCTTCACCATAGCAAAGGGGCGTTTATGGTTTGTTTCTATAACTTGTTCAACAATCATCTGTCGGGCATGATGCTCTTTGCCAATTTCCGCCAGAGCCATCGTATCTTTCGGAAAGCATGAGCCCCCATATCCCGGGCCAGCATGTAAAAACTTACTGCCTATCCTTTTATCTAGCCCCATACAATGCGCAATATCTTGCACATTTGCGCCGACCTTCTCAGATAAATCTGCAATCTCATTGATAAAACTGATTTTAGTCGCTAAAAAAGCATTGCTCGCATATTTCGCCAACTCTGCCGTCGGAATAGAGACATAAACCACAGGCGTTTTATTCAGGAAAAGCGGCCTGTAAATTTCTCCCATAATTTTTTTTGCGCTCTCACTATCCGTACCAACAATCACACGGTTGGGCTTCATAAAATCTTCAATCGCTGCCCCTTCACGTAGAAATTCCGGATTAGAGACCATATCAAAATTTGCGTTAGGATTTTCCTTTAAAATAATCTGCCTTACTTTTTCAGCCGTTCCAACGGGGACAGTTGACTTTGTGACAACCACTTTATAATCCGTAAGATAAGGAGCAATCTCCTGCGCGACAGCATAAACATATGTCATATCTGCCTGCCTGTTGCTGATGTCGGTGGGCGTTCCTACGGCGATCAAAATCACATCTGCATCAGCGATATTATTTTTTAAATCAGTTGTAAAAGAGATACGGCCAGCATCAATTTGTTTCTGTAAGAGGCTATCCAAACCCGGTTCATAGATAGGGACACGTCCTTTTTGAAGCTGAGTGATTTTTGTCTGATCCTTATCTACGCAGGTGATATCAAAGCCAAACTCTGCAAAACATGTTCCTGACACCAGACCAACATATCCTGCACCCACAACCAATATCTTCATAAGACTTCTCAAATTACCATGCTAAATTTTATAGGCCAAATTATAAGATTGTAAATTACAGATAAAGCCTATAAGCTCATATTTTCAAGCATTATTGTGTGCTTTCTTCGCATGAAATTGTCAATAAGTGATATGAATAAAAAACAAAAAATAGCCATAATTGGCAGTGGAATTTCTGGATTGAGCGCAGCTTACATGCTGCATAAGCAGCATGATATTGCGCTCTTTGAGAAAAATGACTATCTTGGGGGACATTCGCGCACGATAGAAGTCCCTACAGAAAATGGCAAGATCGCTGTTGATACCGGATTTATTGTTTTAAACCATAGAAATTATCCGCTTTTGACAAAGCTCTTTAAGGAGATAAATGTCAAGATTGTCAAAAGCGATATGTCTTTTGGGGCGACGATTGATGATGGTGCATTTGAGTATGGGACGCAGCACCTCTATAATATTTTTGCGCAAAAAAGTAATATTTTTAAAATAAAATTCTGGCGCATGATCTATGATCTCTTTAAATTTCAACGCAAGGCTTATAACTATATTGATGCTGATCCGACGCTCACTTTAGGGCAATGTTTGGATGAAATCGGTCTTGGGGAGTGGTTTCGGCGCTATTTTATTCTCGCAATGGGTGGCGCAATCTGGAGCATGTCTTTGAAAAAAATGCTCGATTTTCCGGCGCGTACTTTTATTCATTTTTTTGACAATCATGGTTTGCTGACGATTAATGATCAGCCGCAATGGTATACTGTTCAGGGCGGAAGTCGCGAATATGTGAAGCGCTTAACGGCATCTTTTGCAGATAATATCAAATTAAATTGCGGTGTAAAAAAAGTCATCCGAGAGAGTGAGAAAGTCACTTTGATTGATCATCATGATCAGCACTATGATTTTGATCAGGTGGTTTTTGCGTGTCACTCTGATCAGGCTTTAAGTATGATTGATAATCCAACTGAAGATGAACATAATATTATTGGCAATATGACATATAGTCGCAATCAGATTTATGTTCATAAGGATGAAAGTTTTATGCCGAAGCGTAAGGCGGCATGGGCAAGCTGGGTTTATTTGCTAGAGGAAAAAATTGACGTGCGTTCAAATATGTGCCTAAGCTACTGGATGAATAATTTACAACCATTGGAAACAGACACACAAATATTTGTAACATTAAATCCTGCGCGTAAGCCTGCGGAAGAGCATCTGTTTGATGAATATATTTTTGAACATCCGGTGTTTGATGAAAAAGCAATCGAGGCACAGGGTCGTATAGATGGCATACAGGGGAAAGATCGCTTTTGGTTTTGCGGAGCCTATCAGCGCTATGGTTTTCATGAGGATGGGTTGCTCAGCAGTGTTAATATGGTAAAAAAAATGGGGATAAAACCAAACTGGGTGTGACTTTCAAAACGTAAGATACACAGACACCTTACCTTGTAACGATAACGTATGAAGAAGTTACTTACGAAATAGGTACAAAC
>JBCCNR010000251.1:0-2865 GCA_039025725.1 Pseudomonadota bacterium
AAAAATACATCTACTGAGAAAACAATAACAGGTGTAAAAAAAGGTCACGTTAAGAAGATCGCAGCAAAGTTGGACGATTTCTACCTTTTGGATGATCTTAAAAAACTTGGTGTTGTTGATGAAAAAGAAGAAGCACTTCCAAGTGCTAAAGAATTGAAAGATTTCCAGGACCTTTTAAAAAATGAACGAGACAAGCTTTTAAAACCTCTTGAGGAAGATATAAATGCTGTGTCTGAAAAGAAACCTTATGAAATTTATGCTAAAAGAGCTGGCGGTGAGCTTGCTAGTAATGGTTATTATGAAAATATTGACTTTAGTGAAGATGGTATATTCGACAAAATTAACAAAGATCTTACAAGTAAAGTTATAGGATACATCAAAGATGATTTTAAAATTATTAATAAAATTGAAGCTAAGCTTAAGCAAAAATCCTCAGAGGATTAAACAACGCATAGAATATTCAAATAACATCAGAGACCTTTACCCCCCCCCTGTAAAGGTCTCTTTTTCATTGCACCCACTCATAGCTATTTCTCATTAACCTTCTTTTAAGATTCGCTCTTCATATTTGAAGAAAATCAGGATATGATGGGGTTATGTGATGACAATGCTACCTTTTAAAGTTATAGATTTTATCGAAAATGTTCATGTTGCGAATACAGGCGAGATGATCAACACCAAGCCAAATGAATTTGAAATTATGCAGGAACTCAAGCAGCATCGTGATGATATTGACGATATTGACAATCAGATTGCTGAATTGCTGGGCAAAAGATTTCGCGTTGCCGAAGAGGTCGCCAAATTAAAGGAAAAATATAATATTCCCGTCCGCATTGAGCGCCGCATTGACCAGGTGCTTGAAAATGCTGAAAAAAACGAGGAAAAGCATAAATTGCCCCCACGTTTAGGATATTTCCTCTGGCGCGAAATTATTGAGGCCACATGCTATCACGAAGAAGTGCTTTTGGGCTATATCGACCCCAATGAAGAAGAGGAAGAATTTTAGGGAGAATAGCTGGCACAGACTTTGCACGCACACATTTTTGAATGTTAATTTTTTAAGAGTGGCGTTGATGTATGGTGAAAGGTGCAGGTAATACAGGGCATCCGAAGACAGTAGGCGGTCTCGCCGTTAGAGGTAGAGGTAGAGGTAGAGGTAATCATAATCCAGTAAGAGCCGGCACTCAAGCACCGCGAAATGCTGCAAACCCTTTCGTAGATCGGATAATACAACAATTTCGAGGTTCAGGACTGCAACCACATCATTTTACTAATCTGGATATAAGAGATGATGATGATAGAAAAACCGTTACCGAGTACCTCAGTGACAATAATAGATTAGGAATTCCGCCTACATCTGCCATAAATGATGCTCCACTAAGAGATTCTCTCATTGATGCACATGCGGCACTTGATCAAGCTTTGCAGGCGAGTTTCACAAGTATGGAAATTAATGTCGCAACAGAAAATGACGTCCAAGCTGAAGCCACAGCAGATAAAATGGCCAATAATGAATTCTTTATAGGCCTTCCAGTTGCATCTGAAAATATAGAAAAAGCTCTTAAAGATGAGCAATGCCCTATCTCACATAAGAATAGAGCGCAGCTTATATACCCCGTTGCATTGAGAGCAGGTGACAGTGAGCATTTTAACTTATTTGAACTGAAAAGTTTATGCCGTTCTGTTGCACGATTTTCTAGAAATCCAATAACAAACACTACCCTCACGATAGAAGCATTAACCGACAAAAAAAAACCAATTCTCTATAGCCTAGAACCTTTAAAGCCTCAAGATAAAGCCGAATAAGCGATTACCCTACAATTCGTGCAATATTCCGCCATCTGGCAAGAAGTCTTCGATTGGAATATTTAAGGGTACACTATTTGCTTAATCTTAATGGAGGATTTCCATGCATTTAATTTTCTTGTAACCTGCCTTTTAAGCGCTGCATTAAATCCATACGTTCATGAAAAATAGCCAATATCAGCATGGGTAAATTATCTCGCCTTATACCGAAAATATAATGATGTTCGCAAAATTTTATATGAACCGTAGAAGCTGAAATGTCCATTTTCTTGGTGTATGCCTTACCCGTAGCTAAATCCTCCGTACAGGTTTTTAGCAAATTTTTATAGCTTTCAAGTTGCTGAGCACCGTATTTGGACAACGTGTAATCAAAGATTTTTTGTAAATCTTCTTCCGCATCAAGCGTTAGTTCATACAGCATTAAAGTGTAGATTTCTTAATTGTTTCGTTTGCGACATCATCGAATGAGCTTGTAGACACATGCCCTTCTTCTGCTCTACGCATACGTTTTTCCAGAACTCCTTTCAATTCGTCCATTGCCTCATTATCTGCATGTTCCGAGAAGAGTTTTGACAAAACATATTGCTTAATGGAAATTCCTTCCAATGCCGCAAGAGCTTTTATTTCCTGATGTTGATCTTCTGATACCTCAATGACTAATCTGCTCATGACACACCTCAGCTGATTTATATTATGACGAGTATAGCACATCATGTACAAAAAGATAAATGTACATTTGTAAGCGATTATCTTACAATTCGTGCAATATTCCGCCATAAGGCAAGAAGTCTTCGATTGGAATATTCAAAGCCTCTGAAATCAGAAATAATTTCGATGCGCTGATACGATTGGTTGATTTTTCATATTTCTACACTTGTTGAAATGATACCCCCAAATAAGAGGCCAATTCCTGCTGCGTCAGACCGCATAATTTGCGATGTTCTTTGATTTTTTCGTTAATGTAAATATCCAGTTCTGTGATCTGTCGCATGATAACAACTCCCTTTTAATGTCTTATAAAGGCCGCTATCAGAGAACATCTCCGATAGCGCCGGGAGC
>JBCCNR010000252.1:0-2861 GCA_039025725.1 Pseudomonadota bacterium
ATGACCTGCAAAATTTATCTTGTTTCTTATAAAAATTGGCTTCATGCGCTTTGCACTCTATGAATGTCCACACGCCCTAAAAACGTCACTAAAAAATATGTCTGTAGCACCACTATGCACAGATTTTTTAGTTTGTTTTCAGCTAAAAATCACTCAAAAATCATCTTTGTTAACCCCGTTGGACAGCTTCTAATCCTTTTGCACGAGATCTTTATAGCTTAATGCTCGGCTGTTTTTACTGATCTTTTGAAAGGACACATACACATTTTCCAGAACATCACAAAGCTCTTCCGGAGAAAGCTTGTTACGTGCAGCATGGTGCGAGACCACATGTGATGTCATCTCAAGTATATCTTTCTGATCAATAATATAAGATAAATTCATAACGCCTTCCAGTTCAACATAATACAAAAGTCCAGACACCTTACTTCGGGATGATAGCATTAAAGCAGGCCCATATGAAATAGGTACAAATTCTGCCAAAATCATCACTGATTTAGGTGTCTCCAATAGTCAAAGAGCGCTCGCATAGACTTCGCCCTGTTTAATATCAGAGATCAAGACGGGAAATACATCCCCAGCCTTAAAACTGTTACTCATATTTATACGCAAAAAGTTCTCTGCTCTGACATATTTATTATTCTCGGCAATAACATTCTGCTGCTGCCCCACAAGCGTTCGAACAAAGCGATTATAATTATCCTGCCCAGCCTTCCGCAAAAGTGAAGCACGCTCTTTTATGACATGTTTTTGAAGTTGCGGCATTCTCGCAGCAGGCGTGCCCTCACGCGCAGAAAAAGGAAAAATATGCGCATATATAATCTGAGCCTCTGTTATGAAAGCAAGTGTATTTTGAAACATCTCATCAGTTTCAGTTGGAAACCCTGCGATAATATCAGCGCCAAAAACGATCTCTGGACGTTTTTCTTTAAGAGTATGACAAAATTCAAGAGCTTGCTCTCGTGAATGGCGCCTTTTCATACGCTTTAAGATCATATTATCACCGGATTGTAGTGATAAATGTAAATGTGGCATGAAACGCTTCTCAGTTGCAATCATATCCAGTAACATCTCATCAACCTCTATAGAGTCAATAGAAGAGAGACGCAATCGCGGCAAATCCGGAACAAGTGACAAGATCTTCCGTACAAGATAACTTAGCGCTGGTTGGGACGGCAAATCTTCTCCCCAGCTGGTAATATCTACGCCTGTCAAAACGATTTCCTTGACACCATGATCTACAGCTTTTTTTATTTGCTCAATGATCACGCCAGCGGGTACAGAACGCGAATTTCCACGTCCATAGGGTATGATGCAAAAAGTGCATCGATGATTGCAGCCATTCTGAATTTGCAGATAAGCTCGCGTACGGCTATCAAAACCAGACATCATATGCCCAGCCGTTTCACGCACGGACATTATATCATTTACAATAACTTTTTCAGTATCCTCAGTATCGAAAAGTCCCTGATAAGTCTCCGCGGATAATTTGTCATGATTGCCCAGAACTTTTGCAACCTCATCCATATCTGCGAATGTTTTAGGCTCTATTTGCGCAGCACATCCCGTTACAATAATTTTCTTTTCAGGATTTTTACGCTTTAACTTACGCACCATTTGCCTGGTTTGTCGAACAGCCTCAGCCGTCACAGCGCAACTATTTACAACAATGACATCCTTAGCCCCTGCCTTATGAAGATTTTGCTGAATCACGTCGCTTTCATAACCATTCAGACGACAGCCCATCGTGATGACTTGTTTTTCTGCAAGCTGATCTACATTATCATCCGTCATAAAACAATCTGACCTTTAAAACTTATATGATATGGTCCCGCCATTAAAAGCTGATCCGATCCAGCCTGATAAGCAATATCAATCTCTCCGCCATCACATATCACGCAAACCTCTTCCTCACATAAGCCCCGTGTGATTGCCGCAATAGCCGACGCGCACGCCCCCGTACCACATGCAGCCGTAATACCTGCTCCGCGCTCCCAGACACGCATTCTAATATGTTCCCTATCAATTATATGCACCCACTCAGCATTTATACGATTTGGGAAATATGAATGATGCTCTGTTTTAGGTCCCAGAATATCTAAAGAAATATCCTCTGCATTATCTACAATAAAGACAATATGAGGATTACCCACATTCACACAAAAACCACTTTCTCCAATCTCATCAAGCTTTAGATTTTGCGGATCTATATTTACCCCATGAATTGGAATATCTTCGGCAAGAAATCTTGGCTTTGGCATTTTTAAGGAAACATGGTTTCCTGTCACATGCGCATTTATTATATCATAAGTTCCAGAAGGTCTCTCAATCGCGAATGTTAAATGTTGTTTTTGTAAAGATGCCGCAAAATAACCTGCAATAGCACGCGAGCCATTACCACACCCTCCAGCCCAAGAGCCGTCAGCATTGTAAAAACGGATAGTAAAATCGCAATCTTCATATTGTTTTGCTTCGATAGAGATAAATTGATCACAGCCTATCGCCTTTTTTCTATCCGCTAGAAATTGAAGCTGATCTGCAGAATATTTAGATAGAGCCTCCGCGATAATAAAATCATTGCCCAAGGCCTCAGCTTTAGTAAAATCTAATGTGACCATAACTATAAATAAAAGCTTTAAATAAAAAAGGGGATATAATATCCCCTTAATATAACGATTATTGTGCGTGAAAGCTTAAGCAGAAGCTTTCATTTGCTGTTTCTTACCCTTACCGGAACGTGATGTGCCAAGGCCAATTTGCTTTGCAAGCATAGAGCGCTGTGCAGCATATTTCGGAGCAACCATTGGATAATCCGCAGGTAGGCCCCATTTTGTGCGATATTGCTCTGGGGTAAGGTCATA
>JBCCNR010000253.1:0-2850 GCA_039025725.1 Pseudomonadota bacterium
ATAAAGAATTTGATGTTGTGAATCTGAAGGGGTCTTCTGATTGGTTAAAAAACGGCATATATTTTGCTTCACTGAAATTATAATTCATAATTTATTAATATTTGCCCAATGTTCTTTTTTAATCGCAAGAAATCAAAGCCTTCCTCTAAGGGCCTTCCTGAAAAGCTTGAGAAACTAAAGCAGGTTAACGACATTGTCTGGGTCTGGGATCCTGATTATAAGATGTTGGTTTGGGCCAATGAACAGGGTATGGCATTTTGGGATGCACGTTCACGGATAGAGCTAAAAGAGCTTATTTTTCCCGCCACACATCCTCTTATGCAGGTCAGCTCCACGGCGATGCGTGCATTAAAGCGTAATAAGACATTTTCAAAAGAGCTTTTGCTACGCACACATCCGGACAATATTTTATTTTTATGTATATTTGAAGCTCAGACACTTCCAGATGGGCGAAATGGACTACTGGTAACCATACCCGAAGATCATAAAGACGGTATTATCCAGAATTTTGAAATAAAACAGGATAAAATCGACATTGATGCCTTGTCGAATCTTGATGATTTATATGATGATGATGATAAAACTCTGGTTGAGCTTGAGGAGCAGGAAGAAAGCATCACCACCGTCACAGAAACAGAAGAGACCCCTTCATCACAAGAAAGTGAAGAGACAATATTAGACTCTGACCAAGAAATATCCGCTGAAAAAACGCTCACTTTTTCAGCGCTCGTGCATAGCGGTCAGTTTATGGGCGCAGATGATGCTGCAACTGAGCTTTTGAAAGTTGATGGAAATTGTTATTTCCCTCAGCTTTGCGCATCTGAAAGTGAAGGAAATGATATTTTACATATGCTGCAAGATCATAAGCATGTGCATAGACCACTTATTCTGCGCGTAGATGAGCATGATATGCATTTTATTTTAGATGCAAAAGCTTTCCAGCATGATGGAAAGCAGGTCTTTAACGGGACGCTTCTACCCATAAGCCAAGAGGATTATGAAGCTGTTCACGCACAAAATGAAGATAATGATGATGACACTGAGCTTTCTACAGAGGAGCTTGAGGACATATCAGATACTGAGACCTTATCGCTGGAGGATATCTCTGGGAAAAGCGAGAATGATCGTATCATAGCTGAAGCAGATGACAAAGATATGCCTTCATCTGGGTCTATTTTAAATATGCTGGATATTACGTCAATTGGTGTCTTTATTATTGATAGTGCTGGCAAGATTATAGATGTTAATGGTTTTGGACAAAAAATGATTGGTCTTTACAAGGAAGACCTTGCTGATAGGACGATTGCCAGTCTTTTTGATCAGGAAGCAGCAGAAATCATAAAAGCGACCTTAGAGACTCCAGAGCAGCATTTGATTGATCTTTCGCAAGGTGTGGCTTGTCGTTATCATGGGGTGGATAATGCGTTATGTCATGGTCAACTGATCATACGGATACATCCTGATAAGGCTGATCATTATTGGGTGCTTCTTAGTGATCAAACGGATATTTCAGAGATCAAAAAAGAGATTGCAAATTTAAAAACAGCATCTGACACTCTTCAAGAGAATAAGCCTACTTTGGCCGCGAATGATACGCCCCAAAAACAAGAACAGAAACAAGATAAGCTTGTTACGGATTTTGTTGCCCATATTAGTCACGAATTACGTGCTCCATTAGGGGCGATTGCGGGCTATGCTGAGCTTTTAGACAGTGAAGTTTTTGGTCCGATAGACGCTGGATATAAGGATTATATTACCTCATTAAATGTTGCAGTAGCGCATGCGAGGGATATTATTGATGATTTGCTCGATTTTTCAAAACTTGAAGCAGGCGCTTTCATCCCTCAGCCTGAGATCACAGATTTACGCGATATTATCGATGAGGCTGTTCTTATGGTCACGCCGGCAGCAAAATTTAATCAGATAACACTATCATCAAGGCTCTTATCGGGAACACCAAATATCACCATTGATGGGCGTTTGTTAAAGCAGGTTCTGATAAATTTATTGTCCAATGCAGTCAAATACTCTGAGGCAGAACAGAGTGTAACCATCACCGCCGGGCAGACAAAAACCGGACGTATCATGATAGAGGTCGTCAATTTTGGTGAAACATTAACCGCAGAGCAGCTTGAAAATATCGTCAAACCTTATACGCGCCTCTCCAAAACTGAGAAAATTCAAGGAACAGGATTAGGGCTTCCTATCGCCAAGCAACTGACCGAAGTGCTGGGAGGGCATTTTATCCTGACATCTGAAAATAATCGCACGCGTGCGCGGCTTATTTTTGAGAGCATTTAGAAGCTATCCAACAGGGTTAACAAAAAACAAACTAAAAAATATGTCCGTAGCACCACTATCCACAGATTTTTTAGTTTGTTTTTTGTTAACCCTGTTGGATAGCTTCTAAGGTCAGTCCTTTATTTACATTTCATACAAAATCGGCTTTATCTTTCTCTTGAGCAAATAACGGCGTGGCTTCTTTTTGAGCTATTAAAATCTGTTTTAAAATGTCAATTTTGTTTTTGTGTTGCCCAAATTGTCTCTTGTGATGTATCAGAACGCAGAGATATTGCCCCTACATCAGATTGATAAATCACTGTATTATCAGTGCTATTTTCCATGTTTTTCAGTCAAGATTATTATTTTCTACATGAAAGAATAACAAGATTACCAGAGATAGATCTCTCTACAAAAAATCACTTGCGGCGGTGATATATTTTCGGCCAGCGTCTCTGGCGCAGTTCACGGCCCCGACCAAATCCATATTGTGACGAATAGTTGCAAGCTTCACAAGGGCTGGGAGGTTGATGCCAGCCAGAACCTCTATATTTTTGTCCTGCGTGACAG
>JBCCNR010000254.1:0-2819 GCA_039025725.1 Pseudomonadota bacterium
ATGCCCACGGGCAAAACCATTCTTAGTGTATTTTTCTGATCCACATTTCTTGCAAACTAATTGAGACATTATACCCCCCCATGATTCTTCCCTCTCAGGGTAACATATCCTATAAATCATTACTTACTTAGATGTCTCAAATCTTGGGTATGGCACATAGAATTTACGTTGATCGCTTTGCTGATATTGGTGTTCAATCTTGCTCTCGCCTTTAATGGTGAGCGTTCTAGTTGAAACAAGCAATCTATTCCAGAAAGTCGTGGTTTGCTTCTGTGCCAATGATCATGGATTACCTTCACCGCCTGCTGAGACGGGGACATTAACAATTTAAAGTATGAGTCACCCTGATGGTGCATAGCACCCGTGACAATAAGTTATATTTATATGCAAAGAGATTGCAGAAAGACGAGCTATGCGAATATTTTTGTGCCAGTTCTTACCTGAAAATCTCTCAAAAATAGTTTTACTCCCCCAGCAAGGGCAGGCCTAAGCAGCAAGAGAGGCTTCGGCTTTTTGCACAATATCTTTAAAAGCATCGCCCGATGTCACGGCAAGATCAGCAAGAACCTTACGATCAATCGTAATGCCAGCCTTATTCAGGCCATTAATGAATGTCCCATAAGTCAGAGTTTCACTATTGGCACGCACGGCAGCATTGATACGTTGTATCCAAAGGCTGCGGAAGTTGCGCTTACGAGTCTTACGATCACGATATTGATATTGTAATGCTTTTTCGACAGCATCTTTTGCCGTGCGATAGCAACTTTTGCGACGTCCATAATAGCCTTTTGCAGCTTTCAGAACTTTTTTATGTCTTTTATGAGCGGTTTTTCCGCGTGTTACACGTGTCATTCTGGACCTTTCAGGTAATCAAAAAAATTAGGAATATGGCATTAATTTAAAACGTACGATACGCGCATCGGCTGGCGTAAGAACTTTTGTTCCCCGAGCCTGACGTATAAATTTCTTTGTACGTTTGATCATCCCATGTCTTTTTCCGGCTTGCCCAGCCTTAACGACACCGTTTTTATTTACTTTAAAGCGCTTTTTGGCGCTGGAATTGGTTTTAAGTTTGTAACCCATGGGCATTTCTCCATCTCAGTTTAGAAGATTATTATTCACACATTCCCCTGAGGCATGCCCTGCCAAGGGAAATAAGAAATTGTTTTATAGTCTATTTGCAATGATTAAGCAAGTCTGAATGTAAAATCTTGAAGCTGTGAATGAAATGGCATATATGATCTAAGAAACATATATAAGGTCAAAACTCATGAGCAATATTTTCGAAGATAATCTAAAAAAAGCAGGGCATACTCTCCCTGAAGTCGCAATTCCGGTCGCAAAATATTTACCTTATGTTGTGCGTGGCAATCGGGTAACGATTTCTGGGCAGATTTCCAAAGCCGAAGATGGAACACTTATGGTCGGCAAACTCGGCGAGACATGCGATATCAAAACAGGCGTAAAAGCCGCCGAAAGATGTGGGCTTTATATTATCTCTATTATTAAAGAAGCTTGTGGCGGAGATCTCTCAAAGGTCAAAAAAATCATAAAACTTGGAGGATATGTGAATGCAGCTCCGGATTTCAATGATCATCCTCAGGTTATTAATGGCGCCTCTGAGCTTATGGTCAGTGTTTTCGGTGAAGATATTGGTATGCATGCGCGCGCCGCTGTTGGAATGAGCTCTCTTCCGCTGGGTGTTATGGTAGAAATTGATGCTGAAGTCGAAATTGCAGGATAAGTGAAATGAAACAAAAGCCTAAACCAGCTATTTTATGTATTCTCGATGGATGGGGTCAGCGCAGCAATGCGCAAAATAATGCAATTGCTCTTGCAAAAACGCCTAACTATGATCGTTTTCTTTCGCAATATGCGCATGCAGATATTGGGACTGATGGCCCTCATGTTGGCCTCCCCGAAGGTCAGATGGGTAATTCCGAGGTTGGCCATATGAATATTGGGGCTGGTCGTGTGGCCCTGCCGGAATTTGGCCGGATTGATGCGATGTTGGGGGATGGCACCATGTCCGACAACAGGGTTTTGACAAAATTTATGGCTGATGTGAAGGCGATGAATGGAGCATGTCATCTTATGGGGCTTTTATCTCCTGGCGGTGTCCATGCGCATCAGGATCAGCTTTTGGGCTTTGCGCATCTTCTTGCGGAGCAAAATATCAAAGTTTATATTCATGCTTTTGCGGATGGGCGCGATATGCCCCCTAAAAGTGCGATGGAATGTTTTGACGCATTTGTGAAAGAGATCAAATATGACAGCATTCAGCTGGCGACTATATCAGGGCGATTTTATGCGATGGATCGTGATAATCGCTGGGAGCGTGTGCAGCTAGCTTATGACACGATTGTTTCAGCAAAAGGGGAACGCTTTAGGGACTATAAGAGCCTGATTGAGCAATCATATGCGCAAGAGGTCACGGATGAGTTTATTGTCCCTGCTGTCATTGGGGATTATAAGGGCATGGAAGATGGCGATGGGATTTTCATGGCCAATTTTAGAGCGGATCGCGCAAGAGAGATTCTTCAAGCTTTGACAGAAAATCATTTTACCGGTTTTCAGCGAGATAAAACGGTTATGCTTTCTGCGGCAACAGGTGCTGTTAAATATTCATCTGAGCTTGAGGAGAATGTTAGTGTATTAGTGCGTCCCCTGCCCTATCCGGATGGGCTTGGTGAGACGCTTTCAAAACGCGGATTAAAGCAGCTTAGAATTGCTGAAACAGAGAAATATGCGCATGTGACCTTTTTCTTTAATGGTGGCGTTGAGGATATTTTCGAAGGGGAAGATCGTATTTTAGTTCC
>JBCCNR010000255.1:0-2818 GCA_039025725.1 Pseudomonadota bacterium
CAACCCATCGCTATTAAATTTCATTTCAGAGAACATTTCATTTATGACTTCATCCTTCATATGTAATTAGCTCCTCAAATGTTAAACCGGATAGACGCCCTGTCTGTGCACGATGCATTAAAACGCAATCCAGCAAGATACAAGCCGTCATTGCCTCAATAACTGGTACAGCACGAATACCAACACAAGGATCATGACGCCCTTTCGTCACTATATCATGTTTTTCACCACGACGTGTAATGGTTTCTTTAGAGACAAGAATAGAAGAAGTCGGCTTAATGGCCGTCCGAAAAACAAGATCCTGCCCCGTGGAGATCCCCCCTAAAATGCCGCCAGCATGATTACTTTTAAAATGAATGTCCCCATCCGTATTGCACATAATTTCATCAGCATTCTGCGTACCAGTATATGTAGCAGCGGCAAAACCATCGCCAATCTCAACGCCTTTGACCGCATTTATTGTCATCATACCATTGGCAATTAAATTATCTAGTTTCTGATAAATTGGTGATCCTATCCCTCTGGGCATATGTGTCACGCGGCACTCAATAATCGCGCCAACAGAATTACCTTCTTTCCTGAGGGAATCTAGCTGTTTGCCCCATCTCTCCGCCGCATCAGCATCCGCACAGAAAAATGGATTTTTATCAATCTGAGCCATATCATAATTGCTATCACGCGCTTTATCTTGTCCCATCTGAACCATGGATGCAGTGATATTAAGATCAGGATAAAAACTTTTCAAAACTGCCTTTGCAACAGCACCAGCGGCCACTCGAGACGCAGTCTCCCTTGCTGAAGAGCGCCCTCCCCCACGATAATCCCGAAAACCATATTTCTGATCATATGTAAAATCTGCATGGCCGGGCCTGTAAGTCTGAGAGATTTCAGAATAATCTTTTGACCTCTGATCCTTATTGTAGATAATGAGAGAAATCGGTGTACCTGTTGTCTTCCCTTCAAAAACGCCGGATAAAATCTCAACTTCATCGCCTTCTTGGCGTTGAGTGACATATTTTGAACCACCTGGCTTGCGCCTATCCATTGAAGGCTGAATATCACGCGGTGCATCTAGTGGTATTGCCGGCGGACACCCATCAACCACAGCGCCAATGGCCGGTCCATGGCTTTCTCCCCATGTCGTCACACGGAATAAATGTCCAAATCCGTTATAAGACATATATACTAATCATCATTTGCAAGTGCGATATCTGGCGCATCCTCGGCCTTCATACCTATGGCATGATAACCACTATCAACATGAAGAACTTCTCCTGTTACACCGGATGATAAATCAGAAAGCATATATAAGCCCGAGCGCCCAACATCCTCAATGGTAACAGTGCGTTTCAAAGGAGAATTATACTCATTCCACTTTAAAATGTAACGAAAATCGCCAATACCAGACGCAGCCAAAGTCTTTATTGGTCCTGCAGAAATCGCATTTACACGGATATTATCTCTTCCAAAATCAACAGCTAAATAACGCACAGATGCCTCTAATGCAGCCTTCGCAACACCCATCACATTATAATGCGGTATAACCTTTTCTGCGCCATAATATGTTAATGTCAAAAGAGAGCCACCATCCTGCATAAGAGGCGCAGCATAATGTGCAATTTCAGTAAAAGAATAACAGCTTATATGCATTGTATTTAAGAAATTATCCAAAGATGTCTCAGAGTAACGCCCACGCAACTCATTTTTATCTGAAAAAGCGATGGCATGAAGAAGAAAATCTAACTTTCCCCATTTTTTCTGAATATCCTCGAAAACAGCGCGAATAGATTCTGTTCGCGTTACATCACACTCCAAGAGATAATCGGAGCCGACTTTTTCAGCGAGCGGAGCAAGGCGCTTTAAGAGTGACTCACCCTGATATGTAAATGCAAGCTCTGCGCCAGCACGTGCGCATTGTTCAGCAATACCCCATGCAATGGACCTATCATTTGCAACCCCCATAATAAGGCCACGTTTTCCATTTAAAATTTTAGATATGTTTTCTGACATATGCTGTTGAGCTTTCAAAAATATAGAGGGCTTTCAAACCGTTAATAATCTCGCATTCTTTATTATTAATTTTAATATGACTTATCAAGATTTTTTTAGCATCACATTTGATCAGGAAAGATAAAAACAAATTATGATTGACTTGTTTTGGTTTATAGATAATATGTTGCACTAGTTAATTGCATTAGCCTGCAATTGTTATTACGAACGAATTGATTTTGGGGAATTTTAATGGACAAATATATTGTTATGTCTTCACTGGCAGTTGCTGCTATTTCTGTAAATGCAGCTTTTGCAGGGAATGCACCAATAGTCAACGTAGATGCAACGGAAAAAGCCATAACCGCTGCGAATGATAGCTCTAATTCAACTTTAGGAAATCTTGTTGATAACGCTAAAGATGCTGGAAACGCTGTTGTTGATAATGTTTCCGAAGCTTCTAATAATGCAGTTGAGGAAGTCTCGGACTATGCTGATGGTTTATCTGGCTCTGCTCAGCCTGAAGTTGAAAATGCTTCTGATCAGCTTACATCTGGTTTGACAGCCCCAGAACAAAATGAAGCCAATACAGCTTCAAACTCTGATGAAGATGATACTCAGAATAATAGCGAAGCACAAAATTCTGCTGAAACTGAGCAGAATGTTTCTGATAATACAGAAAATAGCGGCATTATCGATAAGATCTTTTCTTACTTTGCCACCGAAGAAACGACAGAGGCAACTGACGCTACGCCAGATAATCTTTAATCTAAATTATCGATTTTTGAGAAGGGTCAAGTTTCTGAAACTTGACCCTTATTACTTTATG
>JBCCNR010000256.1:0-2791 GCA_039025725.1 Pseudomonadota bacterium
AATATGATCAGTCGTAATAGAATCGCCAAATATAGCAATAATCCGCGCATCATTAATTTCCGGTATTATACCTGCCTCTTTTTGCATATTAACAAAATAAGGAGGATTTTGCACATAAGTCGAACCGTCATCCCAGTTAAATGTCTGACTGTTCGTAGCCTCAATAGCCTGCCAGTTCTGATCACCGGCAAAAACATTATTATAGCGTTTATGGAACATATCCGGCAGCACTGCGCCGCGCACAACATCAGTAATTTCCTGACGCGTTGGCCAGATATCTTTCAGATAAACATCATTGCCCTGCTGATCTTGCCCGATAGGCTCTGTCATAATATTTTTACGCATAGTTCCTAAAAAAGCGTAAGCCACAACAAGCGGAGGCGAAGCCAAATAATTCGCTTTCACATGCTGGTTAACACGCCCTTCGAAGTTACGATTTCCAGATAAAACAGAACATGCAACTAGATCTTTTTCCTGAACTTCCTGGGCGATTTCCTCCGCGAGAGGGCCTGAATTCCCAATACATGTCATACATCCATACCCTGTCAGGGTAAATCCAGCCTTATCGAGATCCCCCTGTAATCCTGATTTTTCAAGATAGTCAGTCACGACCTGCGATCCCGGTGATAAAGATGTTTTCACATGCGCTTTTGGAACCAATCCTTTTGCCAAAGCATTACGCGCAACAAGTCCTGCCGCAATCATAACAGATGGATTAGATGTGTTTGTGCAAGATGTAATCGCCGCTATAACCACATCGCCATGCTTTAAACCATTCTCATTATCCTCAATTTTATCAAGCGGCTTTTTAAATACCTCTTCCAACGCTTTATCGAACTCTATATTTGCATCTTTGAGAGCAACACGATCTTGTGGACGCTTTGGCCCGGCAATAGATGGCACCACAGTTGAAAGATCTAAAGATAAGGTATCTGTAAAGACAGGCTCAGGACAATTCTCATCTCGCCATAAGCCTTGCGCTTTTGCATATGCTTCGACAAGTGCGATCTGATCCTCTGGACGCCCAGTCGCCTTGAAATAGGCTATTGTTTCACTATCTACAGGGAAAAATCCACATGTGGCACCATATTCCGGTGCCATATTGGAAATTGTTGCACGATCCTCAAGCGATAAATGCGACAGACCTTCGCCGTAAAATTCAACAAATTTTCCAACAACGCCTTTTTGACGTAGCATCTCTGTGACTGTCAGCACCATATCAGTTGCTGTCACACCCTCTGGAAGACGCCCTGTCAGTTTAAACCCGATCACTTCAGGCACAATAAGAGAGATCGGTTGCCCTAACATCGCAGCCTCAGCTTCAATACCGCCAACGCCCCAGCCAAGAACCGCCAACCCATTCACCATGGTTGTATGACTATCTGTTCCCACAACGGTGTCTGGATAAACAATTTCACCATCAGAAGTCTCAGTTGTCCAGGCAATACGCGCCAGATATTCCAAATTCACCTGATGACATATTCCTGTTCCCGGCGGCACCACACGGAAGTTTTGAAAGGCCTGCTGTCCCCATCTTAAAAACTGATAGCGCTCTTTATTGCGCTCATATTCCAGTTCAACATTGTTTTTGAAAGATAAATGCGTACCGAAATGATCCACCATAACAGAATGATCAATCACCAGATCAACAGGCACCTGCGGATTGATAATATCTGGATTACTGCCCATTTGCACAGCAGCATCACGCATCGCAGCCAAATCCACAACCGCAGGAACGCCTGTAAAATCCTGCATCAACACACGCGCCGGACGATATGAGATTTCCACCCGCGCAGCCCCCTTATCAGAGGACCAGTCAGCAACCTGATTGATAATCTCAGTGGTCACAGTTGTGCCATCTTCGAAGCGCAGCATGTTTTCGAGTAAAACCTTCATGGAAAAAGGAAGATTATCAATATTCTTCCCGGTTTTCTCTGCATAAGCTTTCAAATCATAATAATGATAAGTTTTTCCAGCCGAGGTCAGTGTTTTTTTTGCCGAGAAACTGTTTTTATTTCCCTGTACCATAGGTTCCCTCATTGATAGGTGCATCTTAATTTTTTTTAAGACTTAAACATATTTGCTAAAAATTTACAATATTCTTCTTAAGATGGTCTTAATATAGAAGCTGTCCAACGAGGTTAACAAAGATGATTTTTGAGAGATTTTTAGCTGAAAACAAACTAAAAAATCTGTGCATAGTGGTACTACGGACATATTTTTTAGTGAAGTTTGTAGGCAAAAATCACCAAAAAGGGCTTTTATTAACCCTGTTGGACAGCTTCTAGTGTTCAAGTAATTAAATGCATAAGAAAGATTTGGGATTTGAACATTCTTGTATCATTTCACTCCGAAAAAAATCAGAAGCTGTTGTTCTACACTGTACACTGATGCCAGATTTTGAATCTTTCGGCAATTCTTTGAAAATGTCTTCAATGTGTGCATTTCGTCCAGAGCTAGGAATCTCACTTATGGATCTCAGTCTGAAATTAGAGTTATGAGGGCTTCTGTCACAAATTGATGCGTGTTTTGTTTTCATATAGCTTGTCATAGTAGTAACCAGATCATGATCTTCAGGCATAAGATCAAATATTTTTGTCAACATTTTATATCTTGCTGCTGCCAATCTTAGTGCTGTGTTTTCGTCTTCAATCAACCTTATTGGAGCATTTACGAAATCATAAAGGTGGTCATAGTCCTCTATTTCAATAATAGCATCCAAAACGCTCTTAAGAACATGCTGGTAAGAAATACGGTTACCTGTCCTAATAGTCAATTCTAACGATGCTTG
>JBCCNR010000257.1:0-2774 GCA_039025725.1 Pseudomonadota bacterium
CACGCCATAATAGGCAATCATAAATAAAGTGACAACAACAAAGCCATAAATTAAAGCATCACGCCCGGCAACCACTGATTCAGCCCCAAGCTCAGGCCCGACAGTCCGTTCTTCGACAATTTTCAAATCAATCGGCAGAGCACCTGCACGCAATAATAGTGCAAGGTTGGCAGCCTCTTGCTGCGTGAAATCGCCTGTTATAACACCAGAGCCCCCCAAAATAGCAGTTTGAATTCGCGGGGCAGAGATCACTTTATTATCAAGCACAATAGCAAAAAGTTGCCCAACATTATCACTTGTGACACGTGCAAAGACAGAAGATCCCTTGCGGTCAAACGTAAATGAGACAGTCGGGCGCCCATATTCATCCCGTATGGATGATGCATTGACAAGATTATCCCCCGAAAGTAAGACCTCTTCATCAAGCACATAAGAGAGATTAGGATCATCCGCAGAAGGCACTTTTACAAAACCAGCAGGCGGCTTATCAGCAAGCGAAGCATCCATATTCACCATCTGGAAAGTCATTTTCGCCGTCTTCCCAACCTCATTTTTTAAACGGGCAACATCATCTTCGCCGGGGACTTGTAAGATAATACGCTCATAGCCCTGCCTTAAAATATTAGGCTCTCTTGTGCCAAAAGCATCAATCCGTCTGCGCATGACTTCAATCGTCTGCTCAATCACCTTATCAGCAAGAACATCTTTATAAGCATCCGTCATTGTAAGAGTAAACTTATGCGCATCACGCGTGAGCTTGTAATCATAAGACAAAGCACCACCGGCAAAGCCTCCCCCAATCTGAGACGTCAAGCCTTTTAAGCGCTCTTCTGCATCAGCAAGATCAGCCTCTTTCGGGACTGTCAATGAGACCTTATATATGTCAGCCCTTAACCCACGATAACCAATCTTACGCTTTTTCTCTTCATTCTCTTTGCGTCTTGGACGTAAAGCACGCCTTACGTCTGCCTTGAGAGCATTCATTTGCTCAAGATAGTAATTTTCAAGCTCGGCCTCATAAACAAGATGCGCTCCCCCTCGCAAATCTAACCCCAAATTGATCTGTTTCTGCGGCAAAAATGCGTAATCTCTTAAATCTGTTTTATCAATGAAATTTGACAACAGAACATAAGGCGCAGCAAAACACAGAAAAACAATCAGTAAAATCTGCCATCTTGGAAAATAAAGCATTGTTGTCCTTTATTTTGCCTCTTTAGGTGTGGCGGATATCGCCTCTGGCTTTGTCAGAATATCACTTAAAGTCCCTTTTAAGACCTTAACCCTGACATTAGGCGCAATTTCAACCTCGATTTTATCCTCACGGACATGCACAACCTTACCGACGATCCCACCGCCAGTGGCAACATCATCTCCGCGTTTGACGCTGGCAATCTTAGCTTTATGATCCTTCATGCGCTTATTTTGCGGACGAATAACAAGAAAATAAAAAATACCGAAAATCAACACCATCGGCAGGAGCATCGTCAGCGGATCAGATGCAGGCGCACCAGCAGCCTGAGCATAAGCCTCAGTCACAAACATGTTTTAACCTTATTTCGTTTCAATCAAATCTTCTGGTGAATATATCGTGTGACATACGTAACGCAAGGTTTTTTCTTGAGCGTTTCATGAATAAACTAGAAGTTTGTGATTTTTTCGTCTAAGAGAACCAATCATGGTTACAATATTAAAGAGTTTTTTCAAAAAATACGGCGCAATATTGCTGACGCTTTTATTACTGGTCTATATTGCGTTTTTATTCTCATCGGAACAAGACAGCCTGCAAATGGCCATTGAGAAAGCTGTTGAGACCTTATCCCTGCCTTTTATTGGCGGTCTGCTTCTTTTATCAATCGTCAATTATATTATGCGTGGCCTGAGATGGCATTTGCTCGCCAGTCAATTTGCAGATAAATATAGTCTAAAACATGCTTTCTGGGACTATTTCGCAGGCTTTGCTTTTACCGTTACTCCAGCCAAAGCAGGCGAATTGATCCGAAGCCATTATCTGACAAAACGCTTCGGCCTGAGATATATTTATACAATTATTCCATCTCTATATGATCGTATCAATGACTTTCTTGTCCTGTTTCTTGTGACCCTCCTCGGAAGCCTGTTCTATTATTTTGAAATTTGGGTTCTGGCGATATTGCTTTTTGTCGGCATCTTGTTTTTTACATTTTTTATCTCTCCGCCTAAACTTATTTGCTTTATTAAAATGGCCTATGCACCCTTTAAAATTATGCCAAAAGCCTTTGCGAAATTAATGTTATTTTGTCGCTATTGTAACAGTCTTAAATCTGCGCGCGTCCGCATCTTGGCCTTTATAATGGGTCTGATCGGTTGGGGCGCAGAATTTTACGCTTTTTATATTCTTTGTAGCCTCTTTGGATTGCCAATATCTTTCACAGAAGCAAGCTTTATCTTTTCAGCCTCCACAATCGCCGGAAGCTTACTGATGACTCCCGGAGGAACTGGCGGCGCAGAAGCAGCAATGGCTGGCTTATTAATGGTCAGTAGCGGCGCATCGGCACCGCTTGCAGCAGTGTTGACCATCATTATTCGCATCACAACATTATGGTTTTCAGTGCTGCTCGGGGTGGTAACTTTGCTCTTTCATAGAATTGAAAGAAAAAATTAGTATAATAATTATTCTCTCACGCCTGTTGGCTATTGCCAACGGCTCCGAGGGGGCGCGCAACTATGCGCGACGCCCAGTCGGGCGCTCTACCAAAAGCACTTAATAAAAAATCACTTAGAGCTTTTGGTATAAG
>JBCCNR010000258.1:0-2737 GCA_039025725.1 Pseudomonadota bacterium
GCAAAACACGCTCTGAAAAAGAGAAAAATGAACGGTGCCTTACTTTGTGCTCAACGCGCTGAAGATGCTTTTCAAGTGGGCTTTTATTCAATCTAGAAGGTATATTTTTCGATACCGCAATGGTATCATGATCCGCAGAGCCATGATTGAAGTGATTATGAGCAGCACTATTCTCAATTTTGCTTTGCCAGAATTGCTCGAAATCATCATCTGTCACAGTATTTGCACTATGATCTGTATGATTTTGAAGGATTTCACCGCCAACCTCTTCGGCCATGGCAACAATATCTCTGCATCTCTTGCAGTAATGGAGATGAGTGCTGATAATAAGGTTCACATCTGGTGTACATTTCCCAGAAGCATATGCAAATAACAAATCGTCACGTGGGTGATGTTTGATAGATGTCATAGAATATTATGTCCTAGAAGTTTCTTCATTTTCTGCAGCGCAACGCGCAAACGAGATTTAACAGTTCCAAGTGGCCATCCCATAATTTCAGATATCTCACGATGCGAGTAATCCTTAAAATATGCCATTTTAACCAGCTCCAGCTGAGTTTCAGGGAGCTTCTTTAGCATATCCTGAATGATCTCCTGGTTGTTCAATCTGCTATATGATACGTCAGGATCTTCAAACTCGACCATAAAATATGATGCATCTTGCTCGGTAAAATTATGATTTTTTTTCCGAATACATGCATCAATATATCTGTTTCTGGCTATGGTGAATATCCAGGTAACAGGCGCTGCCTTAGAGACATCATATTGATGTGCCTTACGCCAAATGGTTGTCATGACATCTTGCGCGATGTCGTCTAGCTTTTCATGGTCTATGCCCAATGAGGCGAGATAAGATTTCACACGCGGATAAAACTCTTTAAAGACACGTTTATATGCATCTTTATCGTGATTTTGTCCAATTTCAGTGATTAGCCCTGAATAGAGCTCGTTATATTTCACGCGATCATCCTTAGCCTTCTGATCTGATGTGGTCCTGACAGTTTTGCTTGCTCTTAAGGCTGTCATATGCCGTTCCTTTTGCATTAAAATCGGTTAAGCACATCTTTCCAGCATGCAATGTATAGAATTACAGTGCAGAAGAAAAGACATAATCACTGTCAGGGCGAATAAACTGCCATATCAGTGGATAGAATAACGAGCTTCATTATTTTATACGAGCTATTTGCAAAAAGGATGCCTTAATTTTTTAATATTTTATTTGTATTTTTTTTAAATTATGTTATTTTAATGAAGTTATTTTAGGTATTGTATGAATCTTGGTGTTGATAAAGATAGAACCTCTGTCATATTTAATGACACGATAGGAAAAAGACCTCAAAAGAAGGATGCAGGAAGCTGCGAAAATAATGCGATTTACATCGCCAATAGAGATATTTTCGATATGCTTAAAATTCCAAGAAAGAAAATTGATGAAATTACTAAAATGCTTGGAAAACCTTACAAAGTCATGCTGAGTTCCGGTTACACCAGCAGAGGCCCTGATCTCGCAGAAGCAGATTTTGCCAAAATTGCGCGTGATATTAATACACATTTTTCGCATATTCAAAATCACAATAAAGGAATGATTGTGTTGACTGGGCCAGATAAGCTTGGATATTTGACGCATGCTTTGATGTCTTTATTGCCGTCTCCGGCTGCGCCGATTGTGATTACTGCTCCAACGTTGTTCGGAGAAAGCAACCTTCCAATAAAAAATATTCGCAAAAATATTTTTGCTAACTTGAGGAATTCCTGTCTTTTGCTGCATAAACTTGAAAAAGATAAGAGGCATAATGTTCTGGCGGTTATGGGCGATCATGCTTATGATATTAAAATTCCAAAATCAGATGTTAATTTACCGGAATATCAGTCGAAAAGTTTTTACACTGACCCTGCCTATGAACTTCTTTACACAAGTCCTGAAAGCGATGTTATCCATGATTCAGGTGATTCTGATAAGCTTGAATGGGTGAGAACAGGTCACTGCCAGAGTAAGAATACTGTTCCAAGACCTAAGAATTTTCAGCAATATTTTGATATGATTACGCGCAAAATGCAAGAGCCAGACGGGTTACGCATGGCTATTTTGCTAGATTTCGGGGCAAATGATATAAAAAAGCGTATTGAGACAGTATTGACTTATAATGATGTTATTGGTCTGCGCGGAACAGGTGATGGGAATTTTAGTTTTAAACGGACTATTCCAACATTAGAAAATGTGCTTTTGCAGGGAGGGAAAACTTTTGTGCGTGGTTCGCAAGATCATGGCGGAGAGTTGACCGATGGAAAGACCAGCTTGAAAAGTTATAAAATCTTTGGAAATCACAATCTTGCAGATTTTATGGTTCCGCAGGGTGCTTTTAATACCAGCCGAACATGTCGTTTGGTTGGAATGATCAATGCCGCAGGCCTGAAAGCCCCAACCCGAGGCGTTGAGGAGAAATTTGAAAAATATATTGAGCGTTATAAAGATTATATTAACAAGGTCAGCAAATCTATTCGCTCTCAGGAGCCGCTTCTAACGGCAATTTCTTATATTGAAGAAGAAAAAAAACAAAAAGAAGCAGGCCAATAATGGCATAAAAATTGCACAGAATATCGCGTAATTTAAAGATTATTCTATGTTCTATTCTGTATCACATTTAACAAAATTTTTTACCGTTTTCTTGGTGTTGTTCAGCGTGACGCCGGTTTTAGGACAGAATTATAATTATAATGAAAATTATCAATATCAGGC
>JBCCNR010000259.1:0-2717 GCA_039025725.1 Pseudomonadota bacterium
CCCCCCCACCCCCCCCCCCCGCCACCGCTCAGTGACCACTCAGTGACCGTTTTTTGCCATTTTGCGTAAATCCTAAGCAAGTAATCAATAGCAGAATTGTAAAAACCCATATTTTATTATGCATGGATATATCTATGCTAAATAATCCATATAAAATAAGGCCCCTCTTTTTTGAATAAAAGAAAGGCCTTATTCCCTTATTTTCCCGATATTAAATATGCTTTAAAGCAAAATCATCACTAGCTCAGGTATCTCAAATTATTAAAGCACTTGGTACTAAGTATCGAGGAAACTGCGTAATTTTCTTGAACGACTTGGATGTTTTAACTTGCGTAAAGCTTTTGCTTCAATCTGTCTAATACGCTCACGCGTGACAGAAAATTGCTGACCAACTTCCTCTAATGTATGATCTGTGTTCATTCCAATACCAAAACGCATCCTCAGAACACGCTCCTCCCGTGGGGTCAATGAGGAAAGAACACGGGTACATGTCTCACGGAGGTTGGACTGAATAGCCGCGTCACTCGGCAGCAAAGCGCCCTTATCCTCGATGAAATCACCCAACTGAGAGTCATCTTCATCATCAACAGGTGTCTCAAGGGAAACCGGCTCTTTTGCGATTTTTAGGATTTTACGCACTTTCTCAAGTGGCATATGCATGCGTTGTGCAAGCTCTTCCGGAGTAGGTTCGCGCCCCATATCATGCAACATCTGCCGAGATGTCCGTACCAGCTTATTGATCGTTTCAATCATATGCACAGGAATACGAATTGTCCGCGCCTGATCCGCAATCGAGCGCGTTATAGCCTGCCTAATCCACCATGTTGCATAAGTTGAAAATTTATATCCACGTCGATATTCAAATTTATCAACCGCCTTCATAAGGCCAATATTGCCTTCCTGAATCAAATCAAGAAACTGAAGGCCGCGATTCGTATATTTTTTGGCAATAGAGATCACTAAGCGCAAATTTGCCTCAATCATCTCACGTTTGGCATATGTGGCCTCTTTTTCGCCTTTCTGAACCGCACCAACAATACGTCTAAATTCACCAATCGTCACACCAAGACGCTGCCCTATACGGTAAATATCCTCGCGAAGAGTCTCGATTTTCTCGCCGCTACGCTCCAGCAGTTTTTCCCAATTTCCACCCTTGCTTTCGACCATATTCTCTAGCCATGACGGATCAAGCTCATTGCCAAAATAAGCCGCGAGAAACTCTTTACGCCTGATCTTCACAGCATCAGCAAAGCGTAATATTTTACCCTCAGCAGAAATAAGCTCTCTATTGATAGAATAAAGCTGATCAACAAGCGCCTCAATCATCGCATTGTTCAAATGTAATGATGTCACAAGATCAGTCACTTCCTGACGCAGCTTATTATATTCTTTTTCATATTCCTTGATCAGCTCTTCATTGCCGACCATGGCTGCCTCAACACGCTTTTCCTGCAACTTTCGCAGCGGTGTGTAAGCCTCAGCTATTTTATCAAGCGTCTCAAGAACTTGCGGCTTAATTGCCTGCTCCATGGCAGAGACAGAATAGCCAATCTCGTCATCATCGTCATCATCATAGCTTTCATCGCTTATATCCTCAGCATCCTCGCTCTCAAAGTCAGATTCATCAGAAAAAGCACTGCTATCATCTTCCTCTTTGCCGTAAGTCGCCTCAAGGTCAATCACATCACGCAGCAAAATCTTCCCGTCATTCAACTCATCGCGCCAGATCGATATCGCATTAAATGTCAGAGGACTCTCACAGAGCGCATTCATCATCGCATCAAGACCAGCCTCGATACGCTTGGCAATCGCAATCTCACCCTCACGCGAGAGAAGCTCAACCGCCCCCATCTCACGCAGATACATCCTTACCGGATCATCCGTGCGATCATGGACTTCTACCTTTTTCGCTTTATCGCCGTCGCCCCCTTCGCCGTCAGAAGCAGTGCGATCTTCTTTATTCTCTTCTTCCTCCTGGTCGTCAGCCTCGTCAGCCTCAATGACATTAATCCCCATATCAGAGAATAGTGTCATTATGTCCTCAATTTGCTCAGAGGAAACAGAAGTCGATGGAAGAAGATTATTTATCTCATCAATCGTGACATAGCCACGTTCTTTGGCCTTTGCAATCAGCTTTTTCAAAGCAGCCTGTGTCGCCGGGGGCTTCGATCCACCCTTGCCAGCATCAGACGCCTCATTCGCAGTGCCGCTATCATCAGTCATTTATAATGCCCTTACTTAAGTCACATTTGTGAATAAATTCATATATTGCACAAAATATGCCTTATTGTATCATTTGCTCAATTTTCTTCTCAAAGCGCAATGTGTCATTATAGATTTTCTTCAAAGATAGTAACTTTTGTTCGGCTGCATGCGATTGCTCAGCATAAAAATGCCGCTCAGCGGCGGTAAGCTCATCTTTAAGGATCGTCATTTTGTGATGCATGTCTATAAATTCACGGCGCAAGTCGGTTAAGTAATATTTGGTCTGGTTTTGGTTAATAAAACGTGAACAAATATTTTTTTGTACAAACGCAAGACAATCCACAGCGCGAAGAAATGCAGGACACTCGTCCGAAATAAAATAATTCAAATGCTGGTTGTCTGTATCATTTTTAACAATATGGTCACTGATATTAGTATTTTCTTCTGAGATTTCAATAGCCTTTTTGCTTAAATCAAAAATTATGGCAAAATTTCTTTCTGAGAGCAAAAAG
>JBCCNR010000260.1:0-2677 GCA_039025725.1 Pseudomonadota bacterium
ACGTTAAATGATCAGGTTCCGGAGGCTTATCGGGGTATGGACCGTTTTGAAGCGCGTAAGAAGCTGATTACAGAATTACAGGCGCATGATATTCTGATTGAAATCGAGGATCATCAGCATAAGGTTCCGCATGGCGATCGTTCGGGAACGGTCATTGAGCCTTATTTGACAGATCAGTGGTATGTTGATGCAGAAAAGCTTGCAAGGCCGGCTTTGGAAATTATTAGATCTGGCGCAGCACAATTTGTGCCTCGCAACTGGGAGAAAACCTATTATGGTTGGTTAGAGAATATTCAGCCATGGTGTATTTCGCGTCAATTATGGTGGGGTCATCAGATACCGGCATGGTATGGACCTGACGGACATATTTTTGTGGCTGAAACAGAGGCGGAAGCGCAAGAGATTGCTAAAAAACACTACGGAGAAGATAGAGTTCTAGAGCGTGATCCGGATGTATTGGATACATGGTTTTCGTCAGCTTTATGGCCTTTTTCAACTTTGGGCTGGCCGGAAAAAACTATAGAGCTGGAAAAATATTATCCTACTCAGCTTTTGATCACAGGGTTTGATATTATATTCTTCTGGGTTGCGCGAATGATTATGATGGCAACGCATTTTACTGGACAGGCTCCTTTTAAGGATATTTACATCCATGCTTTGGTGCGTGATGAAAAAGGGCAAAAAATGTCCAAATCCAAGGGCAATGTGATTGATCCTCTGACTTTGATTGATCATTATGGCACGGATGCGCTGCGTTTTACGCTTTGCGCAATGGCCGCACAGGGACGCGACATTAAGCTTGCCACATCACGCGTTGAAGGCTATCGCAATTTTGGAACAAAATTATGGAATGCATCACGTTTTGCTGAGATGAATGGCTGTGTTTTTGATCCGGATTTTGATCCTTCCACGGCAAACTTATCATTATCACATTGGATTTTATCACGATTAAAAATAACGATAGAAAAGCTAGATCAGAATTTGGCGCAATATCGCTTTAATGATGCGGCAGATACGCTATATCATTTTATTTGGGGTGATATTTGCGATAGATTTATTGAGATGGCAAAACCACTATTATCTTCTGATAATCTGCAGGATAAGCAAGAAATACAGAAGATCACAGCCTATATTTTACGACATGCCTATATTATATTGCATCCTGTTATGCCTTTTATAACAGAGGCTCTTGCTGAAAAAACCACTCAGGGGCTTCCTCCGCTTATTCATACCAAATGGCCAGACCTCAATCATATCACCCTGCAAGAGCAATATATTCAAGATATTGATTTGCTTGTTTCAATGATAGATGAAATCAGATCTGTCCGCAGTGCTGTGAATGTGCCGGCTTCAGCGAAGATTGCTTTATATATCACTGAGATTGATCCAAAAAGTCAGAATGCGATTGAAAAAAATTTAGAAATTTTAACACGCATGGCGCGTCTGGAGCATGTCTCTTTTGACAATAATTTTTCCGCTGATGGCGCCATGAATATAACTGTCGATAGAATAACCGCCCTATCCCCTTTGGGAGATTTGATTGATATCACCAAAGAGCGCGCGCGTCTTACAAAGGATATTGAAAAAGTCAAAAAAGAAATCTCTGCGATGGAAGGACGTCTGCAAAATGAGAAGTTTCTTATGAATGCAGAGCAGCATGTGATAGATGAAACCAGAGAGCGCCTGACCGAGAAGCAAGATACTTTCAGCAAGGTAACGCGGATATTATCGTCTTTTTAGTAGCTGCTTTATCTATCAGTTGAAAATATTGTCATTGCAGGCTAATATTGCAGGAAACAAATAAGAATTTATAGGTAAGTGCTGCATGGTTTCCGCAAGAAAATGGTCAGTTGTCAACCAAAAGGGAGGCGTTGGAAAGACGACCACTGCTGTGAATTTATCCACTGCATTTGCCGCGATGGGTGAGAAAGTTTTGCTGATTGATCTTGACCCACAAGGCAATGCCACAACAAGCTTCGGCTTAATGTCATCCGAGAGAGAAAAAACAATTTACAATGCGATGATTGATGCTGAAAACACGCTTTCTGGCTATATTATTGACACATATATTCCTGGCTTATCTCTTTTACCGGGGTCTATTGACCTCAGCGGCGTTGACATTGAACTCTATGATAAAGAAAATAAACTATATATTTTAGATGCAAAGCTCAAAACCATTGAAGAGCAATATGATTTTATTATCATGGATTGCCCTCCATCGCTTGGTTTTATAACCGTCAATGCAATGTGCGCATCGAATGGTATTCTCGTTCCCCTACAATGTGAGTTCTTCGCTCTTGAGGGGTTAAGTCAGCTTCTCCATACCGTTGAGAAAATACAAGGCAATTTAAACCCCAATCTAGAGGTTGAGGGAATTATTCTGACCATGTTTGATCAAAGAAATAGACTGTCAGCACAAGTCTCTGAAGATGTCAGAAGCTATCTTGGAACAATGGTTTACAATACGATTGTGCCACGCAATGTCAGGCTATCAGAGGCTCCCTCTTACGGAAAACCTGCCCTTATATATGATTTAAATTGTAATGGCAGTCAGGCCTATTTGCGCTTGGCAAAGGAAATCAAAGCACGCATAGCCGCTGAGATAATTGCTTAGAAGTCCCTTGGTTGATGACTTTTCCTCACAGATTTTGCCTATAATACCAAGCGCCTTAATTCA
>JBCCNR010000261.1:0-2671 GCA_039025725.1 Pseudomonadota bacterium
ATGATGCCGGCAGGGCTTGCGGCGCGTGACACTTTACGGCTTGAGGCTGGGCTTTGTCTTTATGGACAGGACTTAACCGAAGAGACTAGCCCTGTTGCAGCGAATTTAAGCTGGTGTTTGTCCAGAAAAAAAACAATAGATGATATTTATATAGGGGCTTCAGCTGTCAAAAAGCATCTGGAAAATGGTCCTAACTATATAAATATCATCTATTGTTTTTTTTCTGGTCAAACACCAGCTTAAATTCGCTGCAACAGGGCTAGTCTCTTCGGTTAAGTCCTGTCCATAAAGACAAAGCCCAGCCTCAAGCCGTAAAGTGTCACGCGCCGCAAGCCCTGCCGGCATCATATCCTCATTTTCAAGCAATAATTTATAAAATCCTTCTGCAGAATGCGCCAGACAAGAGATCTCATAGCCATCTTCGCCAGTATAGCCCGTACGGCTAATATGAACTCCAAATCCCTCAATGGAAAATGAGGCTGCTTCCATAAATTTTAACGCTGAAATTTGCGGACAATGCGCCACAAGAAAACGCGCAGCCTTGGCCCCCTGTAAGGCAATTAAAGCCTTATCCTCATGCAAAGCTACAGAAATGTGATCACTCAGATGCTCTTTGAGATGTGCTTCAACATGATATTTGCGTGATCCATTTGCAACGATTGCAACAGAGCCATCTTCTTTCTTACTTAAAATAACATCATCAATGACCCCGCCCCTTTCATTGAGTAAAAATGTATATTTGCATTTACCTGCTTTAAGGGTTTCAATATGGGTTGGGAAAATCTTTTCGAGCTCTTGTGAGACATTTGGCCCTGAAAGGGTAAATTGTCCCATATGAGAAACATCAAAAGCGCCAATACCATCATTACGCACATGATGATGCTCAATCAGCCCACCCTGAAAAAAGGCGGGCATATCATATCCTGCAAAGATCACCATTTTTGCGCCCATCTCTCTGTGAATATGGGTTAATGGGGTTGATAAAAGAGCTTCATTGCCGGAATTTTGAGCTGCCTGCATCGCCATACACCTGAGTTTGAGTTAATTTACATTTTTTTATTGAAATCATACAAAATATGCTTTAGCAGGAACATTATTTATACTCATGTATTTTGCAACCTTTTTTCTTGTGGACATCTTAAATAATATGTCCGCTTCTTCATTAAGTGCTCTCACTATCCCTCACTTCTAAGGACATATATGCTCGGTCAGGAACAATTTGAAAAAGTATCTGGAATTGATTATCTCCATATCATTTCTATCTTTAAGCGGCGCTACCGCACGATCATTCTATGTTCTCTTCTCTCTGTTATTGCTGCTGTGACATATGTGATACAGGCAACCCCTCAATATCGCGCAGAGACTGCTCTTTTAATCGATACAAGACAGCAAAATGTTCTTGCTGGCGCAGCAGTTCTGGCTGGATTAACAACCGAAAGCGGCATCATCGAATCACAAGTTGAAATTATACGCTCTCGTAGCTTACTTAATCGTGTTGCTGAAAAAATAGATCTCTATAGTGATGAGGAATTCCTGCCGCATGAAGGTGGTGCGATATCAAATTTAATATCTCAATTTCTTCCAAGCAGCGAAGACGAAGAAGAGACTATAGATCCTATTCAGGCTGAGGCGATAAAAAAATCTATTGTGCTCAATCAGATGGATGATCGCCTGATGGTTTTGCGCAAAGGGACAACACAAGTTTTAATTATTGGATTTCGCTCTCGTGACCCTGAAAAAGCCAGAGTGATTGTTGACGCAGTTGCCACGGCTTATCTTAATGATCAGCTTGAAGCAAAGCTAGACGCTACGAAAAGAGCTAGTGCATGGTTAGAAGAGCGTATTTCAGGCCTGCGCGACGAGCTACGCGTAAGAGAGCAAGCCATTGCGGCCTTTAAACAAAAATATAGTCTTTACAGCGCAGATGGCGCCACCCCTATTGAACAACAAGTTGCTCGCTTGAATGAGCAGCTTATCATTGCGAAATCAAATACAGCTGAAAAGCGCGCGGCTTACAATCAGGTGCGACGATTGTCGGGCCGTGGAGCCTTAGAGTCTTTTTCTGGTGTTTTAAGTTCGAATGTTATTGCCTCCTTGAGGGATCGAAAATCTGAAATTGCAAGAGAGCTAGCAGATTTATCTGAGCGTTATGGCGATCAGCATCCAAAGTTACGTAAAGTTAAATCTCAGATGCAGGATATTAATCGGCAGATTAGCTCTGAGGTTAAGCGTATTCTTGCCAATGCAAAAAGTGAGTTTGAAATTGCGAAATCTCGGGAAAATTCGCTTGCATCTTCGCTGAAATCATTACGCTCTCAGTTGAATATAACTGGAAAATATTCAACGCAGCTCGCGCAGCTTGAAAGAGAGGCTGAAATTGCCAGAACAGCTTTTGAGGCCATTTCTGAGCGTTTCAAGCAAACAGATAAATCGGAAGATGTGCAACAAAGTGATGCGCGTATTATTTCTAAGGCTGAAACGCCTATTTTTCCTGTTTCTCCGAAAAAGAAAATCATTGTTTTGCTTGCGCTTATCGGCGGATCAATTATTGGGTGTATTATTGCCTTTATCCGTGAATATCTCATCAGAGGCTTTATGACATCTGATATGGTCGAAGAGGTGCTTGGTATTTCAGTGATTTCTAATATTCAGGAAGTTGATGAGAAAATCA
>JBCCNR010000262.1:0-2669 GCA_039025725.1 Pseudomonadota bacterium
AATGCTCTAAAACTACTTGGTTTTTTTATTGAAAAACATCTTTTTTTGATAAGAGATAAATTTATCCCACAAAGCTATCACCAACTTTATAGATATGTTCAGACCCTTACGGCTAAAGCCTGAGAACGTCATGTAAAAATAAAAAATTGCATATATGAATTATTTTTGATATATTTATGTGTTTTTATATTTCATGTTGTTGCTGTGTGAGTGTATTACCAAGTAAATTTTTTTTCAATCTTGGACAAGTTAAGCGTCCGCTGAAAGGTGTTTCGGGATTGGGAGACATTGCCGTCAATATTGTCGGACGTGGTAATGCAAAGGAATTAGCCTCCTTTAACCTGAATCCAAATTTTCATAACCGCATCCCTCCAAAGACTGCTTATGATATTGTTTTAAAGCTACATGATCGAAATAGTTATCTGGGCGGAGTTGTCACAACAGCTCTTGCGACCGCTGCTGCGCTCGGTGTTCCTTCACATCTTTATGCAACTGTAGGGGATGATCAAAACGGGCAATTTTTGATAGATGAAGTAAAAAATCGAAATATAACTCCAAATATTACTGTTACAAAAGGCAATACAGCACTTAACCCCGTTATGGTTTTAAATGATGGCGAAAGCGCTTCTGGTTCACTTGTGGGCGTCAGTTACGATATTCGAGAACCTGGGACACGAAAATTGCAAGGATCTAAGATGTTTTTAACGTCTTCACATCTCATACGCAATCCAGAGAATTTTAACGTCCTGAGAGAAGCCTTCTTCAGCGCAACCAAAGCAGGTGCAAAATCAATTTTAATGATCAAAGACCCTCTGATACTGAAAGAATGCAGGGAGCATATTAAAAGCTTTTATGAAAAAGATATTGTTGATACCTGCATCGGGAATAAAAATGACTTTGCAGTGTTATTTAACATAGACCGCTTTCCAGAAGATACTCTTATGGATAGGGTTGTTGCACATGCCAGAGAGACCGGAAAGCATTTCGTTATTACAAATGGAAGTCGAGATATTGCACTGATCAATAATAAACAAGTGACTTATATTCCCCCTGAGCGTGTTCTTCATAGTGTGAATAAAAATGGTGCATCAAATGTCTTTGTCGGTGGTTATATTGCAGGTTTAGCTTATGGCATGCAGGAAATTGACGCTATTCGTACCGGAAGCAAAGCTGCGAAAGAAATCATTGAACGGCTGGATCCAACACCAAATGAAGATATTATGCGTGATATTAAAAGATCACTTAAGACATATTTTAACCAGAAAAGAAGGCTTTCACTTGGTAAAGCAAATCCTTCGACTACTCACTCTACTGGCACAAATCTTGCAAACATTAACGTTAACTAATCTAAAATCTTAGTATTTGCAAGAAAGCGCAAGAGGGTTTGTTAAAGAACATCTCCTCACTGTTGCTAAGTTATTTGTCCTGTGAGTGTATTTATGTCAGAAATTTGGAACAATCCGTTAATGTGGAATAAAGCAAATTTGCCTGGGAATACGCCTTCTGATGATAAAGATACTTCAGATAAAAGAGATCAGATCTCCATTGATCTTTCGGCTTTGGATGCACTTATTAATGATGCAGAGGCGGCCAATAATGAAGCCAATATCCTCCCTTTTGACTTTCCCTCTTCGCCAGATAGCTGGAGCAGCCTGCAAAATATCCAGATTGGCACCCCAAAAGACAGCGATGATAGATTATCAAGTCATCTTTTAGGCATTCCAACAGGGCATACAGCCTTTGGAAGGGGAGCTTTTTCATCTGGGGCTGCATCAGTCTTTGATTTTTATAATGCTTTAGCAATCGTTGGCGAAGAAGGGGGCATTGCAGAAAGAATGGGCGTTTCGGATGGAAATGCTATTGAAGCCGGCATGAATACGGGCATGGATGTCAAAACAGCGATTGAAAGCCGCGATCCATTAAAATTATCGCTTTTGATGAAAAAAATGCTGCCTGACAATACTGATTTCTCATTGAAGAATCTGGATTATCTACGGGAATATGCTTTAAAAGGCAATTTAGATGAGCTCATGCAGGCCGCAGGGAATTACGGCATACAACCTCCGGAAGATATCAGCGCAACAGATATATATTATATTATGATGGCCTCTAAAGCTGATCAGAAGAATTTTGACCTGATTTTTACGAATATTAATAAAACTGTCGTATAAATAGTAATAAATGCTAACACATAGTCCTCTTGTGTATAAGATACAAATCTTGTAGGATGTGATATTATGACGAATGCAAAGCATCAAAGACCAGCCGCTATAAGCTTCACAGACGCTGCAAAAGCACATATTCAAGATATGTTTAAAAACGCACCTGAGGGAACGATAGCAATCAAATTAGGCCTTAAAAATGCGGGATGTGCGGGTATGTCCTATGTGATGAATTTTACTAATTCCGTTGAGCCCCTCGATGAAGTTGTCCCCTGCGGAGAAGTGAATATTGTTATTGAAGCAAAATCTCTTCTATTTTTGCTTGGTACGCGTATGGATTATCAGATAGATAAGTTGCGCTCTGGTTTTGTCTTTGAAAACCCTAATCAAACTGACGCATGTGGTTGCGGTGAAAGTGTTAAGCTGATTCCTGCGGCTTCTGATGATGCTCCACAGCAGAGTACGTCTTCTGTATAATTTCAGTAAAAATTCTTAATTTTATTTTTA
>JBCCNR010000263.1:0-2646 GCA_039025725.1 Pseudomonadota bacterium
AAGCTTAATCCAAATGATGAAGAGTTTGGTTTGGCTATTCTGAATTCAAGTATCGCTAAAATGAAAGAGTTCCATAAAGGAACATATAGTTGATAGCTCTGTATTAGAGCATCAAGCCCTAATTATCACGGAGAGTTCTGACCTATCAGAACTCTCCATAAAAGATTATAGGACTTATGCATTACGGCTCTTCGCTGAGCTATCCTTGGGACACCCTTCGCACCCTTCGACAAGCTCAATGACCGTTTTTTGCTATTTCCCGTAAGTCTTAATTACATATTATTTATGTTATCGTAACATATCCATAACATATTCGGGCATGACATCATATTGCTCGCATGTTTCGCGTAAGATTGTAAAGCTATCCTCTGGTGGCACATCAAATAAATCTTTATGTAACCCTCCCTTAATCATAGCAACATTCAGAGCCATATTCTGTGCGCCTTTTATATCTGTTTGCAGACCATCTCCGACCGCGAGAATATCCTGAATTTGAATTTCAGGATCAAGATTTTGCAATAATTGAAAGCATCTTTGATAAACAGCAGGGTAAGGCTTTCCAAAAAATTCAACAGGGCCACCAAGTTTAAGATAAATATCTGCCAGACTGCCTGCACATAAAACAAAAGATTCGCCAATTTTGACCGAGCGATCAGGATTGGCGCAGAGAAAAGGAATTTTCTTCCTCGCTGGCGCATCAAGCATTGCAATTTCTTGCGCTGAGATTTCAGTTTCCGATTCTGTCAGCCCTGTGCAGATGATGAAATCTGCTTGTTCGGGCTTTATGGTGAACTCTGCTTCAGTATTTTTATATAGTCCACGATCTTCATCCGGGCCCCAATGGAATATTTTAGGCCTTTCTTTTGAGGCAATAAGATAGGCATTCACCGTATCGCCTGATGTGACTGTATCGTCCCAAAATATATCTTTTGCGCCCATTTTTGCAAAGCGCGCCTGAATAATATCCGAGCATTTTGGCGCATTGGTTAGTAAAATCACATATTTGCCTTTTGCACGGGCACGTCTTAAGGCAGCGATTGCGTCTTGATGTAAAGTTACGCCATTATGCAGAACACCCCAAATATCGCAAATTATGGCTTTATATGTGTCTAGAATATCATCAATTTTTTCAATTTCAGAAAGATACATTGAGAGCAAAACCTTGTGAAAAAAAGTTAAAATAAGAACGAATCAGCAAGATATGATAATGTCGCAAAAATTTAAGCATAACATGCTCTTTTTTATCTTACTTTGATAGCTATTTGAGTATAAGATTGCTTATATGAAATCAATTACTAAAAAACAGACATCTTACCTGGTAATGATAGCATGTAAAGTATGCCCTTACGAAATAGGTACAGATTTTGCCAAAATCATCACGGGCTTAGATGTCTCCTAAAAAACGAGCAACCTATGCAAAAAACACATTCTGCCTCAATGGAGATGATTGGATTTTTACAAAATTACGCTGCTAAGCGTGCAGAAAAAAGAGGGACCCCCCTCACGGATGCGACAATACTTCAAAAAAAACACCCTATGACGGATAGTGAACGTCTCTCATATCTTGAGCAACGCGTGAAAGATCTTGAAGCTGCAAGGAAAGGGCGCCTACAGACTTTAGCAGATATGCTGGCGCCACATCATTATGAGATTACAAAAATTGCGGCATGACAGCTTTACACGGTGGAATGGGTATTGACCTTGAGGATTATTATCATGTTTCCGCATTTGAAAATATCCTGACGGAGCAAGATAAAGCTGATCTTCCATCATATATTTGCCCTGCAACCGAGCTTTTATTAGAAATTTTTGCAAGAAATAATATAAAAGCTACTTTCTTTTGTCTTGGTCTTGTTGCAGAAGCTCATCCAGAATTGATCAAAAAGATCGCAAATGCTGGCCATGAAATCGCCAGCCATAGTATGAAACATGATCGCGTGCGTGACATGCAGCCTGCGGCTTTTCAAGAAGATGTCTATGCGATCAAAGCGCTTCTTGAAGATATTACAGGACAAAAAGTAACGGGCTACCGCGCCCCGAGTTTCAGCATCGGTAAAGATACGCCTTTCTTTTATGAATGTCTTGCAAAAGCAGGATATGTCTATTCATCGAGTTTAAACCCCATTCAGCATGATCATTATGGCGATAAAGATGCGCCTCGGCATGCTTTTAAAGTTGATCCTTACGATATTCTCGAAATTCCTGTGACAACGACTGAAATTCTTGGGCGCAGAATCCCAACAGGGGGCGGAGGCTGGTTTCGCCTTATGCCTTATATGTTTTTTAAATCGCTTTTGAAAAGAAATCTCTCAGAAGGGCAACCGCTGATCTTCTATACCCACCCATGGGAATTTGTGCCTGAACAGCCTATGATTAAAAATATCCCTCTTAAGACGCGTTTTAGGCATTATGTTAATTTATCCCGAATGGAGGCAAAATTCTCCAGTCTTTGCGAGGATTTCACATGGGGGCGTATGGATCAGCTTATACCAAAAGCCCAAAATGATTTTTGATTATAGCAGAACTAGGGTTTGTAAACCCTTGTTCTGCTATGTTAAAAGACTTTAGCAAAGTCTTTTAACCACACTCTTTTACCTTTGGCGAAGCGTAGTGGATGCTTTCAAAATTCCATAGGAATTTTGTAGC
>JBCCNR010000264.1:0-2618 GCA_039025725.1 Pseudomonadota bacterium
GATTTTTAGCTGAAAACAAACTAAAAAATCTGTGCATAGTGGTGCTACGGACATATTTTTTAGTGAAGTTTGTAGGCAAAAATCACCAAAAAGGGCTTTGATTAACTTCGTTGGACAGCTTCTGCATTTGAAACACATGCTTTAGAATGTTTGACCAAGAAGACCAACTTGTCATTGCCCTTAAAAATGGCGAAAATGAGGCTTATCAGTTTCTCCTTTCAAAGCACGGAGGAATGATGTTGTCTGTGGCCAGGCGTTATTTGCGCGCCGAAGATGACGCGAAAGAGTGTGTTCAGGAAGCCGTCATGCTTATTTATCGCAAGATTTCACTTTTCAAAGGGGAAGGGGCCTTTATGGGCTGGGTCAGAAGAATTATAGTCAATCAGGCGCTTACGCTTTTAAGAAAACGCAAATCATCAAAGACAGATTATTTTGACGATATTATGCCGAAATTTGATGATACAGGTCATAGGATGGAAGACCGTTTTATGTGTGATGCTCCGACGCAGGATGAGCTTTATGAGAGGTCACAAGATGTTGCACTGATCCGCCGCGCTATAGACGCGATGCCGGATGATTATCGTATTATCTTATTGTTGCGTGATATTGAAGAATATAACACATCTGAATGTGCGAAGATGCTTGATATCACTGAGCAAAATGTAAAAACGCGTCTGCATCGTGCGCGCGCTGCTTTGAGGCATTATTTCTTAAGTTTTGACACAAAAGAGGTTTCTGTAAATACAGAGGTTTTGAGAGGGCAAAGAGCATGCTAAGCTGTCAAACAATTGATGATTTTATGGATGCATATATTGCCGGAGACTTACCGTTTTTTATGAGTTTGTCTTTTAAGATACATATTATGATATGTAGCAGATGTCGTATCTATATGAAGCAATATATCGCAGCGCTTGATGCTGTAAAAAGTAACAAAGATCAATTGAAGCTATCTGATCAGAATGTCAGCAAAGATATGCCTCCTGAATTGGCAGAGCTTATTCTTAAGCATATTCCGAGTGCTAAATAATCCTTTAATATGATATGTAACGTTTATAACCATGATCCATGGATAAGGAAACAAAGAGCAGGAATCGCCACGCGCGTCTTTGCGAGCGAAGCGAAGCAATCTCTTTGTGTATAAATAAAATATAATACAGATTGCCACGGGTGCTATGCACCCTCGCAATAGACCCTGTCTTTTGCTCTGGATAAAAATAGACTTTAATGATTATGATGTTCAAGGCTCGATAATCTTGTCCACAAGCTGTTCTGCGAGAGCTGGTGCAATTGTCCAGCCATGCCGATAGAGACCATTGAGATAGAATTTATGTCCATCTGTTACAATCCGTGGAAGATTGTCCTCATAGGCCGGGCGTAGGCCTGTATTAAATTCAATGATTTCGGCTTCTCCGAAGGCCGGGTGGAGATGATAAGCCTGTGTCAGAAGTTCTCCGGCTGAGCGTAAAGAGACATTATGCGTAACAGTCTCAGTTTCAATCGTTGTGGCGCCAATCATATAATGATGGTCTGCACGCGGAACGATATAAAGGGGATGGCGCAGATGTAGCAAGCGCACTGGACGTTTTAATGTTATATCTTTGCAGCGTATAATGACCATCTCTCCTTTGACGCCACGAAGTGGCTGAGCATCTTTTGCCCATAATCCTCTTGTGTCGATAAGATAATCCGAGTGATCCTGTTCATATTCTGAGCAAAAATGAAAAGTAACATTATTTTTGCGACAAGCCTCTATCATGCGCGGTAGTAATTTACGAGGCGCGATATGGCCCTCATCGGGGTAAAATAATCCTTTTTCAAAGCGTCCACTCAGGTCAGGCTCAAGCTTTGATATAGCCGCTTTATCGCAAATATGATAATTCTCAGTCATATCCTCAAAGTGACGCAGCATATTCCCGTCGCGCGGATGGCTTAACAGCAGAGAACCATTGATAAAAGTCTCATCTGGGAAATACTCCTTCCACAGCGCGATAGACCTTACACCAAGAGATGTGATAAGAGGTTCTGCATTTTCAGCTTCGCAATAGGGTGCTAACATTCCGCCTGCGCGATATGAACATGCCTCTGAGAGTGTGTGATCCTGACGCTCATAGATATGGACCTCAAAATCCTTTTGTGACAGCAAAAATCCACACCATAATCCTGCAACACCACTGCCAATGATTGAAATTTTGCGCATTTTCTATAATTACTTAAAATGCGATGGTACGACTTTACCATCTTTGACATAGGCCGGTACAAATTCGCCTGTGCTTTTTTCATCTTCTAAATCGGTCAGAATAAAAATTATTATGACCAATATGGCAACAAGCCCAAAGCCCGATAAATAGAGCTTTCTTGCAATATCCTCAGGGACATTTTGTTTAAAACCCTCACCATATTTAAGGTATCTATAGGACAGATAAACCAGAAATGGGAGAGCAAAGCAAAATAGGGCAAAAAGCAAACGTAGCAGCATAAATCTACATTAGGGCGTGTGGACATTCATAGAATGTAAAGCGTACGTGCTAAAATTTTTCATTGCAAGGCAAATTTCGCGCGGAATATCGGGAATATTCCCAAGAAATTTAACGCAGCAATGGGAAATTTTAGCCGTATCC
>JBCCNR010000265.1:0-2606 GCA_039025725.1 Pseudomonadota bacterium
AGGGTTAATAAAAGCCCTTTTTGGTGATTTTTGCCTACAAACTTCACTAAAAAATATGTCCGTAGCACCACTATGCACAGATTTTTTAGTTTGTTTTCAGCTAAAAATCTCTCAAAAATTATCTTTATTCACCCCGTTGGACAGCTTCTACACTTATATGCGTTATATTCTCTTTTGCAAGAGCAAGAAAGCATCTGCGATATTATTTCCTTCAGTTGCGAAAGGAAGATACATTGTGATCCATGGCTCCTGACGGCCATCCTTATCACGGCTCCAATGCATGGAGTGGATTGGCTCCATTGAGATGCTACAGGCATAAAGACAGCTATAATACATAATAGCGATCACAGAATTGCTGCGTTTTATAATATCTGAAAGGCGAACTTTTTTATTGTCATAAGTCCCATTTTCAATAAATGGATAAATATCATATTCTTCAAAATCACCTTCCTCTTTGACGGTTTTGAAGATACGTAAATTACCGGCAACATCGACAATATTCTCAATAGGTAAATCTGAAATATTAGGAACGTCGCCAATAAGGCAATCACTGCTCTCCCAGATTTTTAATAAAGCACTATAATGCTCGTCTTTAAATTCCTCTATGGGGGCCTGTCTTATAATTGGCTGCCTGCGTCCCTCTAAACGGAACATCTCAATGATATTTGAAAAATCCTGCTTGAGTATATTAAATGCAAGTTCTGTTAAATCGATATCAATATTTTTAAAATTAATAACTGCTTTTTGATAAAGCTTTATCATGTTAAACCCCTAATTGGTAACCTTATTACCAGATGCATGACAAACACCACATCACACTGTAAAGCTTACACAAGCTTCAGCGTGATGAATATTGAGGCTTAGATATTTCACATAATATGTATATAACCTATAAAACAGACATATCATGTGAGATATATAAGTATCACTCTCTGGTAGTAATGACCGTAGCAAAGAAGCCTTAACAAACACCTTAAAATTGATAAAACTGAAATTAAAATTTAAATATCTCTCTCATTGCTTGTATTCCATGTGATCCGGCCCAGAATTTATGTTTCATTAATATTATCATGCCAACAATAAGAAAGAATTTATTAAAATTGTAGGCTTTTAGTTTTCACTTTATCGAACATGGCTTCTACTTAAGCGTTCAGGATATAAGATGTATAAAAGATTAAGCTTTCTTATGGTATTAACATTGCCCCTCAGTGCAAATGCAGCAGGGTTTGCTGTAAAAGAAAGTTCTGCGGCGCTACAGGGCACATCTTTTGCCTCGGCGACATCAGGGACGAATGTTGAAAATTTATTTTATAATCCTGCTGCATCTGCCTTTGTGAAAGATACGCAGATTTACACCAGCGCTTCTTTTATTACCGCAAATGCTTCGGTAAAAAATATCAGCGCAAGTGATACAGCTCTGCTTGGGAATTTCGCACAGTCGCAATCCGGATCCCCAACAACATCAGATTATATTGAAGATTCGTTTGTGCCATCTTTTGCTCTTGCAACACCTATTAATAATGAGTTCTCATTTGGTCTCGCCGTTAATGTCCCTTTTGGGATTGCGCTGAATTATAGTGAGAATTGGGCAGGGCGCTATTATAATATCGATACAGAGCTGGAAACAATCAATATTGTGCCGACTCTTACATATGCTCCGAATAAAAAGGTCGCATTTTCAGCCGGCCCACAGATACAATATGCGCATGTGCGTTTTTACAATGCGATTGATCAATTTAATATATATTCCTTAAACTCTTTAAGTCCTCCCTCTTTGAATATAGATGATGGTTTTGCAGATATTAGTGGCGACAGTTGGGGCCTTGGATGGACCGTGGGCTTTATGTGGGTTCCAGAAAAAGCTACGCGTATTGGTTTTGCTTATAAATCTTTAGTCGCACATGACTTTGAAGGAGATGCAGAATTTTCTAATATCTCCCCCGGGCTTGCAGGGATTTTTACCGATACCGGCGTTGGTGCAAAAGCGAACTTTCCAGCGTCATATCATTTGGGAGTCAGTCACGATGTGACCGATCGCTTAACTCTGATGGGAGATGTGATTCACACAGAATGGTCTTCTTTCTATGAAATCAGAATTGATTATGATTCAGCTTTATCAGACTCTGTTTCAACGAAAAACTTTGATGACAGCACGTCATATGCGATAGGCGCAGAATATAAATATAATGATGATCTAACACTCAGAACAGGGTTTATGTATGATGATTCCCCGACCGGAGATGTATATCGTTCACCTCGTATTCCAGACTCAGAGAGATATTGGGCCTCATTAGGGGCTGGCTATAAATTCACTGAGAGCTTTATGCTCAATGCAGCTTACTCACATATATGGATGAATGATGCAGCTGTGAATCTGACTGGCAATAGCGCGACAAGCGAAAATGTCTCTAGCGGCAATCTGAGCGCTGACTATGAAAAGAATATTCATATTTTCTCACTTTCTGCGCGTTTTTCTTTCTAATACCAAAAGCTAAAAATACCGACATCTTACCTAGTAATGATAGCATGTGAATTATGCCCTTACGAAATAGGTACAGATTTTGCCAAAATCATCACTGGCTTAGATGTCTCAAAAAATATTGCGC
>JBCCNR010000266.1:0-2583 GCA_039025725.1 Pseudomonadota bacterium
ATTTTTATTATTTTTTACTTAAATATACTTAATAGTCTGAAAATTGTTCTGATAAAATCCGCTCAGGAAGTGGATGATCGCAATCATATAAAAGTGTTGCGCTAAAGCTTTGATCTTCCATAATTGTTACACAGTCAATATGGTCTAGCTCTGTATGGTCTGCTGTTAAAGAAACTGGGCGCTTATCATGCTCGGTGGCTTCGAAGCGTACTTCGCATGTATGCGGTATTATAGCACCACGCCAGCGCCTTGGGCGAAAAGGGCTTATTGGCGTAAGCGCCAGAACATTTGACCCAATTGGCAAAACAGGCCCAGAAACTGAAAGATTATAAGCCGTTGATCCCGCCGGAGTGGCGATCATTATGCCGTCACATACAAGCTCTTCAATGCGTAGAATATTATCCACATAAATTTTCAGTTTCGCCGCCTGACGCGATGCGCGTTGCACAACAACCTCGTTAAAAGCAAGGGATGATATCACTTTTCCTGAAACATCTCTGGCTTCCATTTTGAGAGGATATAGGCTCTGTGGGACTGCAGTTTCAAGGCGCTCAATGAGGCCATCTGTACTAAAGCCGTTCATTAAAAACCCCAAAGTCCCACCTTTCATGCCAAAAACGGGTTTTTTAAGGGTATATGCTTTATGGATGACCTCTAGCATAAAGCCATCTCCGCCTAAAGCGACAATAATATCAGCATCCTCCATGGGGTGCTGACCATATTTATCGCGTAACATGGCAAGATAAACTTGATTTTCAGAGGCATGATGCGCCGTAAAATGCAATTTCAAAGGCGTTTCCAGAAACTATTTTTCAATAGACGTTATAAAACAACAAAAAACGAGATTTCACAAGTGATTTTCTCAAAGGGATATGTTACTGAAATTTATGGGAAAAGCAGCACAAAAAATTTATTATTGCAGTGAATGTGGCACGATGCACCGCAAATGGCAGGGGCAATGTGATGGCTGTCAGGCTTGGAATAGTCTTGTAGAGGAAGTCACTGCACCAGTGCCTATCAATTCTGCTATGCGCAAAACATCGCGTGATCCGGTTCCTGAATTGGTCTTATTTCGTCCTGATGGTGAAGATATTCAGCTTCCCAGGACAATTATTGGCCTTTCCGAGCTAGATCGTGTGCTTGGAGGGGGACTTGTTCCCGGCTCTGTTACCCTTATTGGCGGAGACCCCGGTATAGGAAAATCAACATTACTGACACAATGTGCGGCTTTTCTGGCGCGACAAGATCACCGCGTGACATATATATCTGGTGAGGAAGCCGTCTCGCAGATTCGTATGCGTGCAAGACGTCTTAAACTCGTTGATGCCCCTATAGAGCTGGCATCTGAAACTTCACTCAGGACGGTTTTAACAGGATTAAAAAAAGGGCGCCCCCCTACTCTGTTGATATTGGATTCTATCCAAACTCTTTGGTCAGATGCCATTGAAAGTGCGCCCGGCACGGTTTCACAGCTTAGGGCTGTTGTGCAGGATCTTGTTGCCTATGCGAAAAGTCAGAATGTTGCGGTTATTCTGGTTGGACATGTCACGAAAGAGGGACAAATTGCAGGACCGCGCGTCGTTGAACATATGGTGGATACAGTCCTTTATTTTGAGGGAGATCGCAGTCATCAATATCGTATTTTGAGGGCAGTTAAAAATCGTTTCGGCCCTGTTGATGAGATTGGCGTCTTTGAAATGCTCGAAGAGGGGCTATCTGAGGTTGCAAACCCTTCCGCGCTTTTCCTCGGAGATCGCTCAGGTGGCCAGCCCGGTACATCTGTTTTTGCCGCCATTGAGGGCACACGTCCCATATTGGTTGAAATTCAGGCTTTAGTTGTCTCAGCGGCATATGGCACACCAAGGCGATCGGTTGTCGGCTGGGATAGCGGACGCATGTCAATGATACTTGCTGTGCTCGAGGCGCGCGCAGACATGAATTTTTCTGGCTTTGATGTGTTTTTAAATGTTGTTGGTGGCATGAAAATCTCTGAGCCCGCTGCGGATTTAGCAGTGGCTTGTGCGCTTGGCTCAGCACTGATGAATATATCTCTGCCTGCAAATACAGTTTATTTTGGCGAAGTGAGCCTCTCTGGTGGCATTCGCCCCGTCCGCCGCGCGGAAGCACGCCTGAAAGAAGCTGAAAAGCTTGGCTTTGACCGCGCCATAGTGCCTGATGGCTCTGTGAAAAAATATAAGGGCATACGAATAGGAACGGTCTCAAAGATTCACGGCCTGAGCGGTTTTATACAAAATGCTTAAAAGAAGGCTATTGTGGTAACATAGAAACTTTAGGAAGTGTATTTTTCTGAGAATTTTCTTCAGCTTCACTATTTTCGTCCCAAAATGCCTTTAGCTCTTTTTTAATCTTAGGATATCTTTCATTACGGTATTGATCAGGATTATTTCTTATCTCTTGAATTTCATTGTCAATTTCTAATATTTCGAATGGATTCAACAAACTCTCTGATTTAGTTTTTTGTCTCTCAAGTATTCCAACTCTATAATTGGCATATTCTTCAGGGTTATTTTCAATTTTTTCTATTTCTCGCCTTAGTCCGTGAACATATGATATTTTCTTAAA
>JBCCNR010000267.1:0-2575 GCA_039025725.1 Pseudomonadota bacterium
CAATCTTTCACTGATCTTGATGAAATACCGGCCTTTCTGAGAAAGTAAAAGGATCATAAATGTGATTTTGAAGGATAAAGGCTTTTTTCATACACTTCCAGAGAATGAAGTAGAGGTTGCTGCAAAAAGACATTGTGGCCTGCATGATAATGTCAGCGCAGAAAGGGGGCCAGCATTATGGCAAAGTCTATCTGTTGGTTTTTTTGCTGGATTATTTATCTTTGGTATGTGGTATGCTTCAAAAGAGACTATTTCCGTCGTTGGTGTTATTTTAGTCTGTTTTTACAGTGTTCTTACATTTTTAAAATTATCTATTTTTTGTCTTGATCTTCTCAGCCCATCAAAAACCATAAGCCCCCAATCACTCTTATCGGATGATGATTTGCCGATTTACTCATTGATCGTGCCTTTATATGCGGAAGCAGATGTTATTCCTTGCTTGCTGAAGGCTCTGGAAAAAATTGAATATCCACGCCATAAGCTTGATATTCTCTTTGCCATCGAAGATGATGATGCAGAAACAGCCGACGCGCTCACTTTGTATAAAAAGCAAGTGCAAGACCTTAACATATCGATTATCAGCCTCCCTTTTCTTTTGCCAAGAACAAAACCCAAAGCTCTCAATGCGGTGCTTCCCTATTTGAAAGGCAAATATGCAGTGATTTTTGATGCGGAGGATAGACCAGACCCTTTGCAATTGAAAAAAGCAGCATCAGCGTTTCAACGTGCGCCGGCGCATGTAACAGCATTGCAAGCGCGCCTGACCTTCTTCAATTCTGCACGTAATTTGCTGACCAGAATGTTCACCAATGAATATGATATTTGGTTCCATCATTATCTGCCTGGCCTTATGCGACTAGGTCTTCCAATTCCACTTGCTGGGACGTCTACGCATTTTCGGGTTGCGGATTTGCACCATATTGGCGGATGGGATGCTTATAATGTCACAGAAGATTGCGATATGGGAATGAGGTTTGCAAAAAACAAACTGACTGTGCAGATGTTGGATTCTGATACATATGAAGAAGCGCCCATAACTCTCTCTGTTTGGATTAAGCAGCGGACCAGGTGGTTAAAGGGATATATGCAAACGCAAATCGTGCATAGCAGCAATTTCTGGCAAGATCTTTTGAGTTTTAGACCTTATCAATTCATAGGATTTTGTGTCATTGTTGGCGGACAAGTCTTATCAGCTTTTTTACACCCTTTTGCAATAGCATGTTTTTTTTATCAATTTATGCACGACCATCTTATGCTGGAAATGTTATTTATGGCGCAACTTAAGCCACTCATGGTGTTTCTGCTTTTTACTGGCTTTTTACTCCCCCCTTTGCAAAGTATATTGATCTATTCTCGTCTTAAACGCAGAAGAAGCCTATTTATCTTATCATTCTTCCATATACCTTATTGGATGCTTGCTGCTTTTGCATGTTACCGTGCATGTTGGAGCTTGCTATCATCCCCATTCCATTGGGAAAAAACGCCCCATGGCATCGATAATGAAGAAGATGAAGCGGAGTAATGTCTAGAAGCTACCTAAATGGTGCCGATGGAGGGGATCGAACCCCCGACCTATGCGTTACGAATGCATTGCTCTACCAACTGAGCTACATCGGCTTATAACATAGAGATATCCTTATAGGATATTATATGCAAGTCATTATTGCGCAACCAAATATTATATTTTATAAGGCATAATAACATCATAAAATTTAAGATTTTATTGGGTAAAATTATGGATATTGAAGAGCAGAAAAAAACCTGGGTTGGTTTTGTAAAATTCAGCAAAAATATGACAATATTTATCATTGTACTTATTGCGCTTTTGGGGATTTTTCTTATTTGATCTCTGTATTTTCTAGAGGCCGGCACAAAGAATATTCACTCTCGATTTTGATAGCGGATTGACAGCAATTTCCCATGTGACACAGTACTATCGTGCGCCGTAATGCAGTACTTTGCCAAGAAAGTTTATGAAGATAAGATATAGAAAAAAGAGTTTAAAAAAGTTACCTATTAGAGTGTAAAAATCAACAATAGGTAACAGAATGAAGATACAAGAATTGAAGTTAAGGGTCGAGGATTTTCGTGATGCTCAAGGCAAAATTTACCCGTTAAAAAGCTTATTTTATCCATTATTATATGGCATTGCATTGGGTTTGCGCTCAGTTTTATCGATCTACCAGCATTGTGAAGCAAGTTTTAGCAAGCCAATATTTAAGAAATTAGGCATGAATAATTTTAAACTTGCCAGTCAAAGAAGTTTTTACCGAGCCTTTCACGGTTTTAATTTAAGTTTTAATCAGGAAACGCAAGAATTTGCACGCTGTATTTTGCATTTAGACGGCAAGTCATTGCGCGGCAGCCAAGATGAAGCAGGTATGATCACACATATAGTGAATTTATGGGATGATGAGAATAGTATTTTAGTTGGACAAGAAGCAACCAAGATTGGTACAGGCGCTGGCTGTGAGCGTGCAGCAGCGGCGGCCTTATTAGAAAAGACTGATGTCAGAGGCGATATTATTACGGGAGATGCAGGTTTTAGCAGCGGTAATTTTCCACAAAAAATACA
>JBCCNR010000268.1:0-2528 GCA_039025725.1 Pseudomonadota bacterium
ATAAAATTAAAGTGAATTATTTTTCAGTTCGGTTATTTATTGAGTGGAATATTTATGTGAGCCCAAATGTGTCATAACACCCTCTTAACCCTTTCTTAAGGGGTATATCTCAAAATGATATTATTCCAGAAGGACCAGAAGGAGATGTCTTATGATAGATGACGAAGATGATGCTGCGTGCGAATTTAGTGATCCAGATGATCCAGAAGCACCTAAAGAGCAAGTCTTTGAAGAAAAAAGACGTCGGGCGATCTCATCTGTTCCAATAAATGTGACTGTTGCAGTGGGCCGTGCACGTCCGCAAATTGGCGAGTTACTCAATATGCGCCGTGAAGCTATTATTCCTCTTGATAATAAGATCAATGACCCTGTTGAAATATGGGTCGGAGAGCATATGATCGCGCGCGGTGAATTACAGGAGATGGAAGATGGATCTGGGCGCTTAAGTGTGCGCCTCACAGAAGTCATCGAGTTAGATAATGTTATTTAAATCAGTCTATCGCTATATTTTTAAATATTTTATATGGATTATACCCTGTTTTTTATTATTTTCAGGGAGCGCACATGCGCAGGCTATCACCATTGATATGGGGCCTGATGCCAGTTTGACTGGCAATATAGTACAGTTTTTCCTTATTTTAACTGTATTAAGCATCGCGCCGGGTATAATTATGATGGTGACATGTTTCCCTTTTATGGTCACGGTTTTATCTGTGTTGCGTCAATCTTTGGGGGTACCGCAAACACCGCCTAATATGATGCTGATGAGCCTTGCTATCTTTCTTACATTTTATGTCATGGAGCCTGTTTTTACAAAATCATGGGATCAGGGAATTTCACCTTATATAGAGGGGCAGATTACAGAGGATATGGCATTTGATCGAACAGTCACGCCGCTTAGAGATTTTATGGAAAGTCGTGTCTCGCCTGAAACATCAAGTTTTATGAAAGAACTCACACAAAACGGTTCAGGAGATGAGTTAGAACCGCTTGAGGCTGAAACAAAATTAAGTGTTCTCATTCCATCTTATATGATTACTGAAATTGAACGCGCTTTTAAGGTTGGATTTCTGATCTTTATACCTTTTGTTATTATTGATCTTGTGGTGTCAGCGCTTCTTATGTCGATGGGGATGATGATGCTTCCTCCGGCATCTATTTCTTTGCCGATTAAGTTGGCATTTTTTACTTTATCGGATGGGTGGAGCTTGCTGGCAACAGCTCTGGTGAAAAGTTATTCTGGGTAGTTGGGAAATAGGTTATGTCGAGTGAACTTGAAAGAATGATGCAAGAATTTAATTCTGGCAATAAAGATGCTGATCGTGCATCACCAGGCCCAGCCGGAGATGGCGAGTTTTTATCAAAATCTTCAGGCTTTAATGATGGCAAGTCTATTTCTTATGACCAAAAAGCTTCGATTATTCTTTATGTGTTGGGTCCGGTAAAAGCCGCAGCAATCTTTGAAAAGTTAGATGATAAAGACCATAGAGCATTTGCCAAGGCTTTACATAAGATTGGCTTTGTCGAAGCAGAGCATATTGAAGTGGTTATGAAAGAATATTTGGGTGCTTTGCGTAATGATGGTCCAATCCGTGGTGGCTCAAATGAGGCAAGGCGCTTCTTGGCTTCTATGCTTCCCAAAGATATGGTCGAACAAATCATGGAGGAAGTCGATGGACGCTTCGATGCGAATATTTGGGATCGGGTGTCTTTGGCACCAGAAATGTCGCTTGCGCAATATTTAAAAGGCGAGCAAATGCAGACCGTCGCAGTCATTTTATCGCGTATTAAGCCTGAAAAAGCTGCTAAAGTCCTCGATATGTTCCCTGAAGAAAAGGCTAAAGGGATTATCCTGCAAATGGCACGTATTGGCTCAATTGACCGCAGCATTTTAGAAGATGTCCAACATGCCCTTAGATATGATTTCCTTGCGACATTGATGAAACAAAGCTCAACGCGGAAACCATCAGATATTATTGCATCTGTTTTGAATAATATTCCTGGAACCAAACAACAGGAGTTTCTTGATGACCTCAGGGAACAAGATGAGAGCACAGCTGAAGTGGTACAACGGAGTATGTTTACATTTGATGACTTTACCAAACGTATAGATCCATTATCACTACAGAAAATCATCAAAGAAGTGAATGCTGATGATTTGGTAAAAGGTTTAAAAATGGCAGAGCAAAGACAGCCAGATGTTTATGATTATTTCTTGGGGAATATGTCCAAACGTGCTGCGGAATCTATGCGTGAAGAGATTGAAAGCTTTGGAGCGCTCAGAATGAAAGATGCAGAAATGGCTCAGCAGGAGATCATCCGTATCACGCGTGAACTTGCAAAAGCAGGCCAGATAGAGATTATGGAAGTTCAGGATGATAATGCAGAATCTCAAACAGGAATGTTGTAATTAAAAAATATATTTATTTTTTATGAATTTTGTGTATAATGCACATAATTGATGTGTCTTAGCGTCTTTTGATTGTGTATTATTTATTTAGTATTATGTCTGTAACGCGTTCTTCCGC
>JBCCNR010000269.1:0-2519 GCA_039025725.1 Pseudomonadota bacterium
AACCGTATTCGCCAAAAGCTTCTCACACATATCCTTCAAAGTCTTTTCAGCTTCATCCGCATTTTCAGTCGCAAGATCAATATCAATGATTTTTCCTTGTTTGACAGAATTTATACCGTCAAACCCCATATGGCCCAAAGCGGTGCTGATTGCAGTGCCTTGCGGATCAAGGACACCATTTTTTAAAGTAATCGCAATGCGTGCTTTCATCATTTTTTCCGCATTCTAATAAGAGATAAAACAGCATGAAGATATGCCAGATTGTATAAAATCTCGCAAGTTTTATTCTTTTATCCCAGCAGAAATAACAGCAAGCACAATATCATATGTCACGGCGCAATTATATTTTTCCTGAAAAATACGACATGCTTTTTCGAGCTGCTGTTTTTGTATAGCATTCTCTTGCAGCATACTATGTGCTCCAATTTTCTTGAGCATCTTTAAAAAATCCATCGGGCGCTCATAATTTTGCACATATAATTCTCTTTGGAGTAAATCATATTCAAAATCCGTAGGAACATCATGCAGACGAATAGGGCTTGTAATATTCACCCCAGCCAGAGATAAACTGTCATACCATTCATAAAAAGTCTTACCGATCAACATCGAAAACAGAATTTTTCCGCCCGGTTTGAGATATGTCAATAAATGCTTATGGCTGGCTTGCAGGTCAGAGAACCATTGAAATGTCATATTTGATGCAATCAGATCATATTTTTGAGGAAAATCGTAAAGCTCTGCGTCGCATTTCAAATAACTCATCTTAGGATCACCACTATGACGTGCACATTCTTCAAGCATCGGGGCGCTCATGTCGCAGGCCGTTATATGCGCTTTGGGAAAGATTTTACGTAAGCGCTGCGTTAAAAATCCTGTCCCACATCCAATATCAATAATATCTGTAATATTCTGCATATTGCGCGAAAGTTCGCTCAATTGTCCGGCAATATCAGCCTGAATATGCGCATGATTATGGTATGTTTCCGCTGCTTTTGAGAAATTTTTCTCGATTTTATCTTTAATATTCCGAAGATAGATCATGTCCACATCCATTTTTTGAGCATATTAATCAGTTTCTTATCCTTATGGAACGAAAAAACATGATTTTGTTCTGGAACATAATATGTCTCAAAAGCGTTAATATTGCTTTTGTCGATCGGCGCAATCTTATCATTTTCTGCATGAATATGAAAAATCTGTCCTTTATAGGCGTCTATATTTTGATTTATTGTATGGTTTTGTAAAATCTCAAGATCTTTTTGTAGTTTCAGGCAGCTATCTTTATCCAAATCTGGAATAGATCGCCTTATATCGCCAGCATTTTCTGAGAAATCCTGCAATATTTTTTGTGGATTTTGACCTAAACCATCCATCATACGCCGCAAAGCGCGCCTTGAAACCATCTGAGAAAAATCAGAAAATCCGTTTATAATAATGATTTTTGCAAATTGATCAGCATCATAATCAGCAAAAAGAAAATATAAGCCCATAGAATGGGTTATGGCAATATTTTCTATATCTTTGTGAAGCTCTGGACAGTTTTTAGGAGCATAATAGCCCCGATTATAAAAGAGAGAATTTTTCACAGCAATGGTATCTGCGAGGTCTGTAAAAAACTCTGCGTCATAGGACCAGCCATGAAAAAACAATAGATTCATTTTAGATGGTGTTTAATAGAGCAACAAAAACCCTATTTACAGAAGTCGAAAAACTCACGGCGGAGATTGCTATCATCCTTATAAACACCAGTAAAATGATATGTTACCATCTCAGCATCATGTAAACGCACACCGCGCGTTGTCATACAATGATGCTCAGCATCAATCATCACAGCAGCCCCTTGCGTGTTCAGCGTATTTTGCAAACATTCTGCAATCTGAGCCGTCAAACGCTCTTGAATTTGCAGACGCAATGCAAATGCTTCTGTAACCCGTGCAAGCTTAGAGATACCAACAACTTTTTTATCCGGAATATAAGCAATCGTAGCCTTCCCAATAATCGGCGCAAGATGATGCTCGCAGTGACTGTGAAAAGGAATATTTTTCAACATAACCGGGGCATGATAGCCTTCAACTTCATCAAAACTTTTATTTAAAAGCTCTGCTGGGTCAATTTTATAACCAGCAAACCACTCTTCAAATGCATTGACAACGCGTTCAGGCGTATCAACCAAGCCCGGCCGTGTAACATCATCACCTGCCCAACCAATAAGTGCCCGCACAGCATCCTCGGCTTTAGAACGAGAGGTTGTGGTTTCTTTTTCAATCATGGTCAATTCATTGCGCGCCGTAACCGGAATAATACCATTTTTCGCAGGATTTATAAGACCTTCAATATCAGCTATATTTTCAAGATTTGCCATATACACCTCATATTTTTACAAATTTTTCACGCGCTACAATCAAAAAATGCACGGAATTCACAAATTATGCTACAGAAATGATCTTCAAGATCAGACATCTTGCCTCGTGATGATAACATGTGAAGTAAGCCCTTACGAAATAGGTACAAATTTTGCC
>JBCCNR010000270.1:0-2517 GCA_039025725.1 Pseudomonadota bacterium
ATTATCTGCATGTTCCGAGAAGAGTTTTGACAAAACATATTGCTTGATGGAAATACCTTCCAATGCCGCAAGAGCTTTTATTTCCTGATGTTGATCTTCTGATACCTCAATGACTAATCTGCTCATGATATACCTCAGCTGATTTATATTATGACGAGTATAGCACATCATGTACAAAAAGATAAATGTACATTTGTAAGCGATTACCTTACAATTCATGCACTATACCACCATAAGGCAAGAAGTCTTCGATTGGAATATTTAAGGCCTCTGAGATCAGGAATAATTTCGATGCGCTTATGCGATTGGTTGATTTTTCATATTTCTGCACTTGTTGAAATGATACACCCAAATAAGAGGCCAATTCCTGTTGCGTCAGGCCGCATAATTTGCGATGCTCTTTGATTTTTTCATTAATGTAAATATCCAGTTCTGTGATCTGTCGCATGATAACAACTCCCTTTTAATGTCTTATAAAGGCCGCTATCAGAGAACACCTCCGATAGCGCCGGGAGCTAAGAACGTGACTTCAAGAACACGCGCGACAATCTTTAGCCGCGAGGCATTGGACATACATTGCCGCCTCCCGGACAAAATCCGAAAAGCGACATCTTTGGTATGTTTTATACAAATAAAAACCAATAATGGCCGATGTTAAGGCCACTTGAAGTGAGGGTTCTTAAGCCCGAATAATATGACATCTCACTGCCATATCAGTCACAAAATACGCAATATCAGGTAAGATGTAAATATGATTTTATTAACCATAATAAGCTATAATTTAATTACATTATAGGCCTTAGAAGCTGTCCAACAGAGTTAATCAAAGTCCTTTTTGGTGATTTTTGCTTACAAACGTCACTAAAAAATATGTCCGTAGCACCACTATGCACAGATTTTTTAGTTTGTTTTCAGCTAAAAATCCTTCAAAAATCATCTTTATTAACTCTGTTGGACAACTTCTAGAGCCATATCTTTTCTCTTATTTCGGGGGAGTTTTGTCAGAAAAAGATAACATTTCAGAGGACATCCAACCTGTCGAGCAGCTTGACACGTCTAAAATTGGCATGCAGGGCGGCGCTTGGAAGGTGGCATATGCTGACTTTGTGACGGCAATGATGGCTTTTTTTCTGCTGATGTGGCTGTTAAATTCAACCACCGAAGAGCAACGCGCTGGTATTGCCGATTATTTTGATCCTAAGGTCCCGATATCTCAGAGCTCGTCTGGAGGGTTGGGCATGTTCCAGGGGGATTCTGTCTTTGCGCAAAAAAAGTTAGCACGTAACGGTCTTGGTGGTGCAGGAAAAAAAGCTTCTGCGGGGCGTGATGATGAACAAAAACATGAGGTCTCAAGCAATGAGGATGTCTGGCGTCGTGGAGAGGCTAAAAATGTCAATTCCGGCAATAGCAAAGCGTCGGAAGCTGAGCTTGAGGATAGTAAAGATGAAGCTGGAGCCCTAAAAGAAGCTTCAGAAGGCGGGTTAGATGCAGAAGCCAGAAAAATCGAAGATGATATTCGCAATCAAATTGAACGCATCGCTCCGAATGAGGGATTGGCAAAGCAGCTTAACTTTAAAATGACCGATGAGGGACTGCGGATCGATATAACAGATGATGGCGATGTGCAAATGTTTGGCTCGGGCTCTGATAAGCCCACTGATAAAATGCAGAAAATTATGTCAGTCGTGGGGACGGTTGTGGCCAGCCTTGATAATGAGATTGCAATTACAGGCCATACAGACTCTAAGCCCTTTAAATCCAGACGCAATTACAGCAACTGGGAATTATCATCAGACAGAGCCCATGCCGCAAGGCGCTTTTTATATGGAACAGGGGTCGAGACTGATCGCATCAAGCGTGTTGAAGGTCGTGCGGCAAAAGAGCCTTTAAAGGTGAGTGATCCCGAAGCAGCAATTAATAGGCGTATTGGTATTGTCTTGCTGCGCGATACATCTGAAGAGGCGATGCGACGTGAGCATAATAAAAATTCACGCCGAGAGGAAGAGAACCTTTATTTTGAGCAAGATGATGTTGTGCAAGATGGAGGAAGGTCAATCGGCACAGAGGGCGCTTCGCAGCAAGATATGTTTGTTCCGCCTATTAGCTCATTTCGTTAAAGATGTATCATCTTCAAGAGCATGTATCACACCGGCTTTAAGATATGCATATCCGGTATAAAGTGTCAAAATGGCTGCAATCCATAAAAGAATAATACCAATCATCTTTATATAAGGAACGTTGATAATATAAACATGTCCGGGACCAACCACCAGAAACCCTAAAGATAAGATCTGTGCGGTGGTTTTCCATTTGGCCATATATGAAACAGGAAGAGATTTTGATGTCGCCGCAAGATATTCTCTTAAACCTGATACAAGCAATTCACGGCATAGAATAATAATCGCTGCAATCACATGGATATCATAAATATCATCTGTATAAACCATAAGAATTAAGGTCACACTGATAAGTAACTTATCGGCGATAGGGTCTAACATGCGTCCAAATGCGGATTGC
>JBCCNR010000271.1:0-2508 GCA_039025725.1 Pseudomonadota bacterium
GAAGCAATCTCTTTGCACTAAATATAACAGATTGCCGCGGGTGTTATGCCCCTTCGCAATAGACTGAGATTTTAAATTTTTAACCGTTGTAAAATGTGCTTTTTTAAAGTCAGCTCGCTTTAAACTCCTCATCCCGCTTTTTTAATATTCTTATGATATTGAATAATGGTCTCAACACTTTCTGAGTTCGCTAAAGTTGATATATCCCCAAGCTGATCATAGTCTCCACTGGCGATTTTACGCAAAATACGCCGCATAATCTTCCCGGAACGCGTCTTTGGCATATCTGATGTGATATGAAATATATCTATCATTGCAATAGGACCAATCTCTTCACGGACAATTGCCTTAAGCTCAGATAATAGATTTTGTGACTTTGCCGGATGACCCGCATGCTCCGCATGTTCCGCATGTTCCATAAGCGTCACATAGGCATATATCCCCTCCCCTTTTATATCATGTGGATATCCGACAATCGCAGCCTCAGAAATATCGGGGTGCTTGACCAAAGCAGATTCAATCTCAGCTGTGCCGAGCCTATGACCAGAAACATTCAAAACATCATCAACCCGACCTGTGATTTGAATAAATCCATTTGCATCTCTGCGTGCGCCATCTCCGCAAAAATAATGATGAGGATGCGTACTGAAATATGTTTCTTCGAACCTTTTATGGTCTCCCCATATGGTTCTTGCCTGTGAAGGCCAGCTTTTTGCAAAAACCAAATGACCTGCCTCATTGGGGGCTTCTACTGGCTGAGACTGCGTATCTACGATTTTTGCAGCAATCGATGGAAGCGGCTCTCCTGCATATCCCGGCCGCATAGAAGATATATTTGCAATAGGTGAAATCATAAAGGCACCTGTCTCTGTCTGCCACCATGTATCTATGATCGGGCAATTTTTCCGTCCAACAACATCATAATACCATTGCCAAACCTCAGGATTAATAGGCTCGCCGACAGTGCCCAGCACACGCAAAGCAGAAAGATCATATTTTTTAACATAATCATCTCCTGCCCCCATCAATGTCCTCAGCGCAGTTGGCGCAGTATATAAAATAGACACCTTATGTTTTTGACAAATATTCCATAAGCGCCCCGCATCTGGGTAGGTTGGGACACCTTCAAACATCAGCATTGTTGCACCATTGGCCAAAGGACCATAAACCATATAGCTATGTCCGGTGATCCAACCAATATCAGCAGTGCAGAAGTAAACATCATCTTCCCTCAGGTCAAATGCCAGCGCATGAGTATGCGCAACATTCACCATATAGCCTCCAGTTGTGTGCAAAAGCCCCTTTGGTTTTCCTGTCGATCCTGATGTGTGCAAAATAAAAAATGGATGTTCCGCATTTACAGAAACACATGGAACCTGCTCTTTACCCGAAAGCGTCGCTGTGAGATCATCATACTTTATATCTCTACCGGGCTGGTAAGAAATATTGTCATTATAACTATGCTGAATGACCAAAACATTTTGCACATGTGTGCTATCATTGATGGCCATATCGACATTCACCTTCAGAGAGACAATCTTCCCTCCTCTTTTCCCTTCATCAGCGGTGATAACCCATTTGGCTTCGGCCGTTTCAATTCGATCCTTCAAAGCCTTAGCGGAGAAACCACCAAACACCACACAATGCACAGCACCAATTCTTGCACATGCCAACATGGCAAAGACAGCCTTCGGGATCATAGGCATGTAAATGACAACGCGATCTCCCTTTTTCACGCCCATTTTTTGTAATATTGCAGCACATTTAACGACCTCATCATGTAAAGCGCGATATGTGAACTGTTCAGTCTTTTCGCCACAATCACTTTCCCAAATCAGAGCAACCTTATCCCCACGATGTTCCAAATGACGATCGACAGTATTATAACATGCATTCAGCATTCCATCTTCGAACCATTTGATAGACACAGCATCTGGAGCAAATGAGCAATTTTCTACGATAGAAAAATCCTTATCCCAGCTGATTTTTTCACGTGCGATGGTCGCCCAATAATCCGACAGATTCTCCTGCGCTTGTTTTTGCAGTTTTTGAAATTCTTCTTTAGATAAAGATGCGTGAGACTCTTTGGGGGTATAATATAGTGATGTATCTTGTGACAGTTTTTTCCTTACTGTAATTGCCTTCAATATTTCAGTAAAAAAGAGATGTTTCAATATGTTTTAGGGACAGCTTCTACACAACAAAAAGACGATTTTTCACAAGAAAAGTTATGAAATTGTTGAAGTTTTCATTCTCATAATATGTCTGATCAACATGATTTAATCCATCCTTATATAAGATTGGAAAAATTTCTGCGATATCATGATCAAGTTTTTGTATATAGACTTCCAAATCATCAGGGTCTCGGTAGATTAAATAATGACGGAGATCCTTTTGCATATTTGGCTTTTTTTCATTTTGATCTAAAGCATATTTAATGATCTCGTGAATCTCATATTCCGAGGTAAATAATGTCATAGCCTTAGATACAGAGTTAACATCCTTTCC
>JBCCNR010000272.1:0-2451 GCA_039025725.1 Pseudomonadota bacterium
ACAAAGCTGAATTTCTGCTCAAATGGTGACTTAAATGCTAAAGTCGTATGGAATTGGTCAAAAACATCACAAAGTTTATATTGATGATCATCAAAGTTAAAATCTGCTTTTTCAGATAAATCCTTGTAAGCTTGTTTTATAAGATCGGACATTTTCTACCAATCGTAAAAGTATGTTAATAAGTAAACTACATATTTAATAGTTTTTTGATATAGCTAAAATTGATTATGTGAAATATTTTTTTTCTGTTAAGAGTATCTTTGCTATATATAAGCATCTTATGTAGGTTATTTCACACATGCTGGAGAAATCGTGCTTAAAAAAATAAAAATTATTTTTGTGATGCTTTGTATCACTTTATCAGGATGTGCGTCGCATCAAGGCCCTAATCTTATTGAAAAAAATCCGGTACATGACCCTTATGAAGGATGGAACCGTGGAGTTTTTGCTGTCAATGTCGTCCTTGATGATTATCTTTTGTCTCCGACTGCGCAGGCCTATAATTTTGCTGTTCCCGGTGTCGTGAAATATATTATTTCAAATGAACTTGATTATATTCAAACGCCGGTAAGCTTGTTAAATACAATTCTTCAGGGCGATATGCAGGCTTTTGAACATGTCTTGTCTCGGTTTATTATCAATACAACGCTTGGAGGGCTTGGCCTTCTTGATGCGGCCACTGAGCTTGGATATCCAAGGCATCGTGAAGATTTTGCACAAACACTTGCTGTTTGGGGTGTTGATAATGGGCCATATTTGGTAGCACCATTTTTTGGCCCTACTACCTTACGTGGTGTTGGTGGACAAGTTGTTGATATTTTCAGTGATCCTTTGACTTATAGTACGGGTGACACAGCCATGGTGGGTATTATCGCGCTTGGCGTAGGCGCGGTGAGTTTCAGGGCCAATAATTATGAAACCATTAATGGCCTTAGAGCATCAAGTGAAGATTACTATGCAACACTTCGCAGCATATATATTCAGCAACGCAATGCGAATATACAAAATTTGAATTTAAATCCGAAAGATGAGTTTATCGATTTTTCGGCTTATGATGAAGAGGATGAAGAATGAGATCTCTGATAACTGCTTTTACAGCTTTTATTTTAATGTTTACATCGTCAGCCTATGCTGAGCGTCAGACGCCAGATGAAGTGCGTGTGTTTGTTGAAAAACTTGGTGAAAAAGTCATCAAAGCAATCAATGACAATTCAAATGATTTTCAAGCACGGCAGAATGCTTTTGAAAATATCTTTCGGGATAATGCAAATGTGCCTAAAATTGCACGTTTTGTGGCTGGAAAGGCATGGCGCTCATCTGATGATGTTACAAAATCTGATTATATAGATGCGTATCGCTCTTATATGGCTTTTACTTATGCAGCGCGTATCAATAATTTTGATGATCAAATGTTGGAAGTGGGACGCGTCAAAGATATTGGGCGTGCAGGGTTTTTGGTCAAAACGAATATTATCTCTAATAATTCTGTCCAGCCGCCAGTTGTCTTGACCTGGCAGCTTTCTGACAAGGATAATGCGCTGAAAGTGACGGATTTGAAAGTTGAGAATATTTCTATGTCATTGACACAGCGTTCTGAATTTTCTTCTATTCTGGCAAAAAATAATAATGATCTTGCGAAACTTACTGATATTTTGAAAAAACGCACAATAAGGGAATGATCTTCCATATTGCGCGCCCCTATGCGCAAGCCCTAGAAACCCAGACTATACTTACAGAAATTGGTCTGAAAAGCTATATCCTCTCCCCTGCCGAAGTTATTTATGATGTGGCCCAGTCGGGTCTTTTTGTCGATAAAATAAAATCCTCAGATGGTCTTATTTTCACAAGCATCCATGCGCTGAAAGCATTAGAGAATTTTTCTAAAAACCAATTTGAGAATTTCCAAGGCAAAATCTTTGTGGTTGGAGATAAGACTTATGATGCTGCAAAGGCTATTGGATTTCATAATATTTTTAAAGCTGATGCAGATAACAGCACTGCATTATCAGCATATATCTCTGAAAAATTCTCTGGAAGGCTCATATATGGCGCAGGAAAATTCAGGAAACCTCATATAGAAGAAAAGTTAGGGCAAAATTTAGACGTCTTTGAGCTTTATGAAGCCCGTGCCAGAGATGCTTTTGATGCAAATGAGCTCTCACATTTTTCGCATAGCCAAGAAAATCATATTTTATGTTTTTCACAGCGTATGTATGAGATTACATTTGATCTGCTTAAAACTTCAGCAGAAACGCGTCATCTATCTGTGATATGGCATATTATATCTTCTGATGACACTAAAAATGCCAGCCTTAAGAATAGTGATGAGCATTTTTTTTATGCTTCACCACATGATTTATATCACAAGCTGAGGCATATATAATCGAAATTCTCTAACCTGTTGTATTTCGGACTTGAATGGGCCGGGCCGTTGTTTTTTATTATAAATAA
>JBCCNR010000273.1:0-2451 GCA_039025725.1 Pseudomonadota bacterium
CTTCCCTCAATGAGCGGCAGTAAATCACGCTGCACACCCTCACGGCTGACATCGCCACGCTTATCCTCTCGAGAGCACACTTTGTCAATCTCATCAATAAACACAATACCACTCTGTTCGACGGATGATATCGCATCACGACGCATCTTATCCTCGTCAATAAGATTGTCAGATTCCTCTGCAATCAAAATATCATAAGAATTATCAACCGTCAGGCGACGCTTTTTCTTGCGTCCACCAAAAGCTTTACCAAAAATATCCCCAATGCTGACCATTGAAATTGAACTGCCAGGCATGCCAGGTATATCCATACCACTCATTGGACTTTCTGTTTCAGTGACCTCAACCTCAATTTCTTTATCGCCTAACTCTCCATTATGTAGTTTTTTGCGAAAAGATTCGCGCGTGACGGCTGAGGCATTCTCTCCGACCAGCGCGTCTAAAACGCGTTCCTCCGCGGCAGCCTCGGCCTTGGACTTCACATCACGGCGATGCTGTTCTCTCGCGCCAGCTATACCAATTTCCGCAAGATCACGAATAATCTGCTCAACGTCACGCCCAACATAGCCGACCTCGGTAAATTTGGTGGCCTCAACCTTCACAAAAGGGGCATTTGCTAATTTCGCAAGGCGTCTCGCAATCTCGGTTTTACCAACACCAGTCGGCCCAATCATAAGAATATTCTTAGGCGAAATTTCATCGCGCATGGGCTGTTCGATATTTTGCCTGCGCCATCTATTCCTTAAGGCAATGGCTACAGCGCGCTTTGCGTCTTTTTGACCAATTATATAACGGTCAAGCTCTTCAACGACTTCTTTAGGGGTATGATCTGTCATTATTCTTCTTCAACTTTCAGTTCTTCATAAATTGCATTGCCGTTTGTATAGACACAAATTTCTGCTGCGATGTGTATAGCTTTCTCTGCGATTGACCTTGCATCCATCTCTGTCTCAAATAGAGCACGCCCCGCTGCAAGTGCATAATTCCCACCGGAGCCAATACCAATCAAGCCATTGACTGGCTCAAGGACGTCACCTTGCCCGGTTAAAACCAGAGAGGTTGATTTGTCAGCCACAGCAAGCATGGCTTCAAGCCGCCGCAGATATTTATCGGAACGCCAATCTTTGGCAAGTTCAACGGCTGCACGTGTTAGATGGCCAGCATGTTTTTCGAGCTTGCCTTCAAGGCGCTCAAGGAGAGTAAAAGCATCCGCAGTCGAGCCAGCAAAGCCACAAATGACTTTTCCTTCTTGCAGTGTTCTGATTTTACGCGCATTTGGTTTTATGACAGTATCACCAAGACTGACCTGACCGTCACCAGCCATGACAACTTTATCGCCTTTACGAATAGAAAAAATTGTCGTGCCATGCCATCCGGCATAATCATTTACATTATGTTTCATTTTTTCTCTTTTATTCATTTACTCTCTATAGATAATTACGATATTTTCTTTTTCAAGGGGTATTAGGATTTGAAGCCCATTTTAGAGGATTGATGAAGCTCTTTTTATAATGTGCCTTCAAAGATATAACGAGCCAGGCCACAGAAAAAATCATAAATGCCGACACAACAATAGCGGGGCCTGAAGGCGCATCATGATAAGTTGAAGCACAAAGCCCGATAACAGAAGCAAATATTGCCAGAAGAGACGCAAAACATGCCATCTGTTTTGGCGTTTGAGCCAGAATACGAGCCGTCGCAGCAGGTATGATTAAAAGAGAGGTCACAAGCAAAACGCCTACAATTTGTATGGATATTGCGACCATAAGCGTCATCATCATCATAAAAATAAGATTTGTCCAGAATAAGGAGATTCCTTCCGCTGCGGAAAGATCAGAATTAATGATCATGAGAATCAGTTTATCCCATAATATGAAAATCATAGACAGTATAAGGGCTGCAATTCCATAAATCCATAGAAGGTCACTATTTGATATTGTAAGGATATCTCCGAAAAGCAGACTATGCATATTGATCTGAATATTTTCAAAAAAACTTATGAAAACAATACCCGCCGAAAGCGCAGCATGCGCAAAGATACCTAATAAAGTATCAATACTGAAAAAGCGCTTATTTTGTAAATGTAACAATAAAATTGCAAATGCACCACAGACCAGAGAGATTGAAAGCTTAGTGCCAGTTTCGTAGAAAATCCCTAATGCTATACCTAAAAGTGCGCTATGGGCAAGAGAATCTCCGAAATAGGCCATACGACGCCATATAATAAAACACCCTAAAGGGCCCGAAATAAGAGAAATTCCTAAGACCGCAAAAAAAGCATATAAAATGAAATCATCTATCATGGAGACATTTTTAAGTAGATTAAATATGATTAGAAGCTGTCCAACAGGGTTAATAAAAGCCCTTTTTGGTGATTTTTGCCTACAAACTTCACTAAAAAAAATGTCCGTAGCACCACTATGCACAGATTTTTTAGTTTGTTTTCAGCTA
>JBCCNR010000274.1:0-2421 GCA_039025725.1 Pseudomonadota bacterium
GTCAATCGCTGTGCTGACGCTTTCCATATAATCTTGTTTTTCCATATGAGCGATTGGCGTGATCGGGTCAATATGTCGCGCGATTGAGAGACTATCGGCCGCAATTGGGTGGCGCAATAAAGTCCATATGTGATCGAAATGTTTTAGCGCATCTTGATAGGCTTTATCATAATCTGTCAGCGCATCCTGATATAAAGTATGAACATTGTAAATTGTATCATAAACATTATCAAAAATTATAATGGTTCGCGGACGCCACATAATGGCATCTGGGATATTGATATTATCTTGTTTCGCTTCAGGAAGTTCCTCGAAGAAACGCACCATATCATAGGTGAAATAGCCAAAAAGTCCTGATGCCGCAGACGGTAAAGCCGACGGAATATCGACTTTGCAGTCTTTATGTAAATCCCTGAGAGAGTCTACAACATCATTGCATAGATCAGATTTAATCTCTTGCCCGGTAACGTCATATTTGGTGCGTGTTGCCTTGCTATTCTCACAGCGCCAGATGATATCAGGGTCACAGGCAATGATAGAATATCTGCTGCGTCCTTTGCTTTTTTCTACTGATTCATACAGGAGTGATTGTGCATAATGGTCTTTGATTTTCAAATACGCCATGACTGGCGTATCGAGATCCGCTGAATGTTGCTCATAAAGAACTATATTTTGACCTTGATGCAGCCTTGTAAGTGTCTCATCGGTGCTGAGTTGCGGCATTAAAGACCTTCACCTACGATAAAGCGATTATAAGAATCATAATTGCGTTCGACGCCAACATTATCCCCTGCATCTTTGATCATATGATTATAAATATCTCTTTGTAGCGTAGATTGCAGGCCATTACGTATGTCTTCAAGCTGATTTTCGCTCAGCTCAGGCACCGAGACATTTTGGACTTCAGCAATAGTAAAGCTTTTCTGCCTTAAAGACGGAGCAGATGAGAGTGATAAAGTCCCGAGCGGCTCAGCAAAGAGCTCCTGCACGAGCACCCTATCTAAGGCTGCACTGCCATCATAGCGCCCCAATGTTTCAGAGGATTTTTTTAGCCCATAGCTGGCAGAAATATCTGTAAGTGAAAGTTTTTTTGCGGCTTTCTTCGACGTTATCTCCAGATAAAGCTGAGCCAGTTTATCATCTATAAGGCGTGACTTATAAAATGTCTCAAGATCCGCTTGCGCTTCCTCAAAGCTTTTAGGGCGCGCCGCTTGAATATCTGTTGGGTGGCCATAAATAAAGCCATTTTCAATCTCAGTCAGCATGACATCATCTTCAAGCGCACTCGTAAAGAGCATATTTAAAAGATCATTATTCTCGATGACGCGATTATTTTGCCCATAAATAAAGCCAGATGATGTGATGTTCTGATATTTAGCCAAAGGCACTTTATATTTTTGCGCCATCTCTTCGAGTGTCGCACCGCCCGCAAGGTCATCTTCTATAAGGTCCAAATTATCATCAGTGAAATCCCGAAAAGCCTTAAGAAGCATATTTTGCTTAAGGTTTTTTTTGACATCTTTAAAGGCAATGGTTTCAGATGGCGAGATCTCTTCGACATAATAAATGACATAGCCAAAATCATTCTCAAGCACATTGGTATATTTATTTTCTTTAAGTGCAAATATCTCTGATGGAAACCCATCATCAGGAGAGATAAAACCAAGATCAATATTTTCTAACTCAAACCCAAGATCAATGGCAGCAGCTAGAAAATTCTCTTCATTTTCCAGAGTTTTTGTGGCCTCATCGGCTTTATCTTTGGTATCGAAAAGCAGTTGCAGAATTTTGCGTTTCTCAGGAGTTTGAAAACGCGATGGATTTGCTTCATATCTGGCTTTGACTTTTGCATCATCTATCGCAAGAAGCTCCTTTAGGGTATCTGGCGTAAATGTCAGAAAAGCAACATCTCGTAATTCTGGTCGCCGAAAAGCAGAGTGATTTTTATGTTTTGTAAAATAATCTTTTTGCTCTTCAAGTGACATATTAAATGCCGGAAGCTGCCCTAAAGAATTTTCATCAAAGACAATATAGTCAATATCGCGTTTCTCCATATTATATTCCGCATGGATTTTCAGAACATCATCCGGAATATAAATATCAGAGCTCATATTTTTAAAAATCATTTCCCTGATGATGTCATTTTCAATCGTTCTTATGAAATCATTTTCGGAAATACGAAAACGCTTTTTGATGATTTCTCTGAATTTTTTCGCGCTAAACTCTCCCGTAACATCATCTTTAAAATAAGGAATGGTTTCAATAAGCTGTTTTATCCGTTGATCTGGCGCCCTGAGGCCGAGCATACGACCATCTTCTGATAAAATATTTTGCTCAATCAGAAGCTCTATCGCACGATGGGAAGGTCTTTGCATCTGCGCAATTTCAGGCGGCAAATCACGATATTGCTGCATAATATTA
>JBCCNR010000275.1:0-2395 GCA_039025725.1 Pseudomonadota bacterium
AATATGGACATCCTTGTTCGGATAGCGTTCTGAAGAAAGCGAAAGACGCAGATTTTACTTTGCTTGGTGCGGTTGGGGGCCCAAAATGGAACAATGTCCCTTTTGAAAAAAAACCTGAGCGTGGTCTGTTAAGGCTGCGTAAAGAATTGGATTTATTTGCGAATCTACGACCAGCCATATGTTTCGATGCGTTGGCATCCTCTTCAACGCTTAAGCAAGATATTATTTCTGGTCTGAATATTATGATTGTGCGCGAATTGACTTCGGGGGTTTATTTCGGAGAACCCAGAGGGATTTCATCTGAAAATGGTGAACGCATTGGAATAGACACACAGCGTTATACTGAAAGTGAGATTAGGCGTGTTTCTCATATCGCCTTTGATCTGGCAAGGAAACGTCAGGGTAAAGTGACATCTTGTGAAAAAGCCAATGTGATGCAGTCAGGTATATTATGGCGAGAGATTGTGAGTGAGATCCATAAGGAACAGCATCAGGATATTGATTTAGACCATATGTATGCCGATAATGCTGCGATGCAGCTTGTGCGACAACCGAAACAATTTGATGTTATTTTAACAGATAATTTATTTGGAGATATTTTATCTGATGTTGCGGCTATGTTGACAGGGTCGTTAGGTATGTTGCCCTCAGCGTCTTTGGGGGCAAAAGATCAAACAGGCAAAATACCTGCACTTTATGAGCCAGTACATGGTTCTGCCCCCGATATTGCCGGACAGAATAAAGCAAATCCGATTGCCATGATTTTAAGCTTTGCAATGGCTTTAAGATATTCCTGCGCAGAATTTTCTGCGGCTGATGCTATTGAAAAGGCAATAGAGGATATTCTGAAACAGAATTTTCGGACCTCTGATATTGCGGATGAAAACTCCACACTCTTATCCACATCTGAGATGGGAGATATGATTGCGAAGCAGATCAGCCATATATGAAACTCTTTATTTTTGATTATGATGGGACTTTAAGCGATAGTTTAGGGTCAATTTGTGACTGTATGATCTCTGCATTTACTATGTCTGGTCAAGTTCCACCATCGCATGAGGCTATCCGAAATATTGTTGGCATTACTTTAGAGAAGGCTGTTGCGCTTTTATGCCATGAAGACCTTTCGCAGGATGTTCAGGCCAGTATTACTGAAAATTATAAGACACTCTACCGACAGAAGCGTGAAGAGAATATGCTTCAGGATCATTTATTCCCCGGCGTGATTGATATTTTAAAAGATATTGACCAGAGCGGGCATCTTTCTGCTGTGGCAACTGGAAAATCCTGGCGCGGTCTCAAAGCTGAGACTGAAAGACATAAGATTGAGAAATATTTTATTTCACTTCAATGCTCAGATTTTCATCCAAGCAAGCCACATCCTTCTATGTTATATGCTGCACTTGAAGAAGCTGGACGAGATGCAAATGATGCTTATATGATAGGCGATAGCATATATGATATGCAAATGGCCATTCAAGCAGGTGTAACGGCTATCGGCGTAAGCTGGGGATCGCATGATGTAGATCAGCTTAAAAAAAATGGCGCTGCGCATATCATCTCATCTTTAAATGAGTTAACAGAATTTATGTAAGATCACAATATAAAGGCGGAGCAAATGAAGCGTTTTTATAAAGAAGCAAGCATGACTGAGCAAGATGGGCGTTTTGTGCTATTGCTTGACAATAAGCCTGTCTTAACGCCAATGCAAAACCCATTTATTCTTCCAAATGAGGAAATTGCAGAACGTGTTGTCGCTGAATGGCATTTCGCAGAGGAAATAATTATCGCTGATGACATGCCTGTAACGCGTTTTATGTCAACAGTGATTGACCGTATTATTCCAGAGCGTGAAACGCTCAGCACTATGCTTATATCTTATATGCATCATGATGGCCTATGCTATTTTGCAGATAATACCGATGACACATTATATCAGCAGCAAATTGCAACACGTCAACCTGTCATCGATAAATTTAATGATATTAACGGGTTAGATATAAAAATAACCAGAGGCATCATGCCGATAACCCAATCTGACGCAGCAGAAAAATTTGCCAAAGAGTATTTAGAAACTCTTTCGGCTCTTCAATTTGCGATATTTTATCAGTTTGTTGTGCTCTCAGGATCATTTATTCTAGCTGTATTGACATTCCAGAAAGATATTGAGCCTGATATTGCACTCCAACTGTCTGAAGATGAGCAAACAGCCAATATTGAGAAATGGGGTGATGATGAAGAATTAAAGCTCAAAAGGCTGCAAATCCGGAAAGAATGGGCTGAAACATTGTCTTTTTGGCAAATTATATAATGGCGTTTGATTGAGTATTTATATGCAACACAAAAATTTCATTATTTTTTTAAAAATTTGACACTTATTAAATTTTAACTTAAT
>JBCCNR010000276.1:0-2369 GCA_039025725.1 Pseudomonadota bacterium
AACAGGGTTAATCAAAGCCCTTTTTGGTGATTTTTGCCTACAAACTTCACTAAAAAATATGTCCGTAGCACCACTATGCACAGATTTTTTAGTTTGTTTTCAGCTAAAAATCTCTCAAAAATCATCTTTGTTAACCCTGTTGGACAGCTTCTAAGGTCAGTTCTTTATTTACTTTTCATACAAAATCGGCTTTACTGCCACTTGGAGTGGTATTAATACCATTCCGGGGCTTAAGAACCCGTTAAATCAGTAGCGGTTGACATCAATCGTGATTGGCCTTTTTGCTAAAAAACTAGGCAAATACCAAAGATGTCGCTTTTCGGAATCTGTCCGGGAGGCGGCAATGTATGTCCAATGCCTCGCGACTAAAGATTGTCGCGCGTGCACTGTAGTCACGTTTTGAACTCCCGGCGCTATCGGTTCCTCGATAGCTGCCACCACTTTAAAGTAACATTAAGGGAGTTTTCCGATGCAAAGTACGACATTATTGGATTTTTATATTGGTGAAAAAATTAAGGAATTGCGCATCATGCGGTGCTTAACTCAAGAGGAACTCGCAACACAAATATGGATGAGTTGCCAACAATTACGCAGACATGAAGAAGGGAAGAACCCCATCAGCGCAGCCAGATTGTGCCATATTGCCGAAGCCCTAAGAGTATCGATGGAGGATTTTATACCGCCCGAGGAAAAACTTAAAACATATTAAAGATATATGACTTACGACATTATTCAGGACTTTAAAGACGCAGACGCCTTGTTAGAAGGACATTTTATTCTATCTTCTGGTCTGCATAGCCCGACTTTCCTACAGAAAAACCTTGTTATGATGGACCCTGTTAGAGCTGAACGCGCCTGTAAAGCGCTCGCAGAGAAAATTACTGCTGAATTTGGAGAGGTCGATGTTGTGGTCTCCCCGGCGGTTGGGGGCATTATACCGGGCTATGAGACGGCTCGGCATCTGGGCTGTCGCTCTATCTATGTTGAGCGCGTAGATAGTGTATTTGCTCTCAGACGCGGCTTTACTTTTAACAAAAATGAACGCGTTGTCATGGTGGAGGATATTATCACAACGGGGCTCTCTTCTAGAGAATGTCTTGATGCCATTAAGTCATTTGATATTCACATATTAGGAGGAGCATGTCTTATTGATCGCTCTGGGGGGAAGGCCGATATTGGCTTTCCCTATCTTTCATTGGCCGTTCTGGATATTCCGACTTATGCGCCTGATCAGCTTCCGCCAGAGTTGGCGAGGATACCGGCTGTAAAACCGGGGAGTCGGGCGTTGTAGTGTTCGATTTTGGTGCTTTCTCATATATTCCTGCTGTTTCTGCAAGGGCATCGCTCAATGACGGTCCAAAGAAATTATATATAAGAGCGTCTTCTATATCTGGGTCAAGTATTTCTATATTATTAACCAGAGGCATGAGTTCAGTCCAATCATGACGACTATTAATAAACTTAATAATAGCACCTTTAATCTCAGAATTTACATTCTCGGGCAGTTTCGGCCATTTTTGAGCTTCTACATTTATTTTGCTTGTCATCACTATAAAAGCTTTTAATATTTTATATCTATTCTCTAGGTTGCTCTTATCATTGGTTTGTAGCTTAGAAGCAAGCCCTGACAAACATTTTCTAGAAGCCTTTTTTATATCATCAGGTATTTTTATATCATCGGGAGTTCTATCTGATAAGAGCAATATTGCATTTATAATATGGCCAAAGCGCGCTTTCTTAATGATATGAAATACGGTCTTTATAGCTTCATTTCTAATATCATCAGGTAATTCTTCATTGGTAACAAGATCTAGCAAGTCCCATACTCGGAATTTTCTTGTCGCAATGGTTTCGAATAATTCGCGCATGGCGACATCTCTGATTTCTTTAGGTTTATTAGTCTTACACAAGTATAGGAGATGATTAACTGATGTGTTGCCATGATATTTAATAGCTTTGACAATTATATCTTTAGCATCTTTTTGTAGCTCTATTGCAATCTTGTCATTCTCAAGAATATCCAAACATTTTGCAATATCACACAGAGACTTGTTCCAGTCAAACATTTCAGGGTTTGAAATTAACGCGTTAAGCCGAGTTAGGAAAATGCTTAAATCATAATAAGATCCTGTGTCTCGCGCATATGTGTAGTTCGTGAGCTTTCGCCTTTTCGCGGGCCTTCCTTCACTTATAACAGGGTCAATATCTTCTCTTTTTCTTTTTCGAGATGGCCCATTCAGGATTGAAGTGCGACAGAGGCGTGAGTAGGGAAGTTTTGGAAGAAAACTTCGTTAGGAGTACGTAAGCCTAACACTTTTCTGGGTCGATTGTTAAGCTGATTTTCGATAAAGAGAATTTTTTCTTTTGAT
>JBCCNR010000277.1:0-2334 GCA_039025725.1 Pseudomonadota bacterium
ATGGCTTAAACTCAAATAATCATCTAAATGCGATAATATACTCTTCTGCCTATCCATAAAAAAAACATACAAAATTTCTTCTAAAATCTCAAATTAATTCTTACTTCGCGTAGTGTGAGCATCGCTATACAACTTGACGCCACCATGGCGATGAGGGCCTGTATATTTGCCGCCATCTTGAAGCATGTCATCTGATATATATAAGGTAAGACTTGCTTGATTAACGAGTTTCTGGTTGTAATACGACCAGTTGCGTTTCTTTTCTGTAATTTTCATATCTAGAAATTAACGCAACTCCCTGATTCTTAAAATACCACCACAAATCTCAATGCAACAAGGCCAGCTCAGGGACCCAATACACTTAACCCCTAAAAATAGTCTCGAAAGCCAGAAACAAGCTTTTCATAAATTGATTTTTTAAAAGCAACAGCATGATGCGGTAAATCCATAGGCTCAATCCACTGATAGGATGAAAATTCAGGACGCTCGGTCTCAAGGTCGATATCACCGTCAGACCCAGTAAAACGCATAAGAAACCAATATTGCCTTTGTCCTTTATATTTACCGTCCCATAATGTCTCAGCAAGAGATGGCGGTAAATCATAATCAAGAGGCTCTGGATATTGCACAATAATCTCAGCTTTGTCTGTGCCTATTTCTTCCAGAAGCTCTCGCATCGCGGCTTCTTCCGGAGTTTCGCCTGCATCTATGCCCCCCTGAGGCATCTGAAGCGCCGGAGCAGGATTATCAATCCTTTGGCCAACAAAAACTTTTTTTTCTCGATTTAAAAGCATAATCCCCGCACAGGGGCGATAAGGTTTCTCTGGCATATGATCTATAAAATTATTATTGAACAGCTGCGCTTATAGGTATCAGCTGAATATTATTTTGTCTATATTCAAGAAGCTTTATGCGCAATGTGCTTAATGTCAGCGCTGAAGCATAGCCTGTCGCGATAACCGGAGTCTCTTCTTTTAAAGCTGTGCGCACCAAATCCAAACGCTCATTTATAAATGAAGGCGTTAAAGTGCTATCGATAATATCAAAAGAAGCAGCATAAGGAATATCAACAGCATGTGCAATATCATGCGTCATACCTGATTGCAGCGTCTTATTTTCTACAAAATACAGACCGCGCTTTTTTAAGTCACGCAGTAAGGGCCGTATTTTATCACTGGTCATATATTTATCACCAAGATAATTCATCACACCACTATATCCGCTGGCGCGACCAAGAAGCCAATAAAGCCGATCTTCATAGTCTTTTATGTCCAAATCCGTCAAAAGCACCTTATGCCCAACATCTTGTCTTGGAAAATCAAAAGGCTCTAGCGGGAGCTCAATGATTGTCTCGTGGCCATATTTGCGCGCTTCATCAATATAAAATTGTAAATTGCTGCTGTAAGGAATAAATCCCAGCGTGACCTCCGATGGAAGCGTGCGGATCGCCTCAAGAGTGAGATCATGATCCATCCCAAGCCCCCCTATAACCATCGCGAGCGGCTTCGTTCCAGCTAAAATCTTCCCAGAATGCCCATAAGCATTGTAAAGAGGAAGCCCTTCAGAAGGTTGCTTCGGCAATGGACCATATGGCCCAGTCTCGAAATAGCCCTTTAGAGGCGCTTTGAGAAGCGCTTGCCGCTCTCCCTCATACATATCCGCCATAATCGGAGTACGCTTCGAGGGCGTCAATGCGGCGCTTTGGATTTTCGGAGCCGCATTTGATAGAGGCTCTTCACTCTCCATACCTGGAATTTCAACAATAACCTGATCGCTCTCATCCTCAGTGTCATAATATTCTATTGCATCAGACGAGATACGCGTAAAACGCGGGTCAGAAGATTTTGCCTTCGGAATAGGACGATTGATCTGTGATGACGCTGGGGAAGGCTGAGCATTTGAAACAGTAATAGCGTCCCTCTTTGAGGGCGCGGCACCAGAAGGAATATCAATAATCTTACCGCCTTCAAAGGGATTTCTTAATGGGGAAGTAGATCGCGCCTGAAGCCCTGCATCATCTCCCCCCATCCCGAGGGCATGGTCAACCGGTAGAACTGTTTTTTCAACAACATCAATCATATTGGCTTTGGTGGGATGCGAGGCCAGCCCAATAATATATGTTATTGGCGTGATGATTGTCAGAATAAGAAAAAATAACAGCGCTTTTAAAGACTTTATGTTCATTATATAAATGTCGCGCTCAAAGCTTAAAAAAGAATTAAAATAGCTTCTAGATGCACTACTACTCTCTCCTAAGCTATCTTTGGGCGGACCCTGAGTGGTCCCTGAGCTTGCCGAAGGGTGCGAAGGGTTCTCAGGGACCACTCAATGAAC
>JBCCNR010000278.1:0-2332 GCA_039025725.1 Pseudomonadota bacterium
GCATCGAGAGACTACAACCCATACGGTCGCATAGTGACTATATCACCTTATAAAAGTGAGGAAAGTGCATATATTATAAACCGTTATCTAGGGCCCTTCCTTGAATTTCTAGGTTTGTACCGAATAGAACATGAAACTGGTCTTGCTTTCCTTCTTCGACATAGTGTAGAAGATTCTGAAAACGTCGAACAAAGGCGTGACCTGTCTAGAGCTTATACAACTATACAAAACCCTGAGGATTTAGGGAGTTTAATCAACCCTCTGCAGTATGTATGCATGTCCGAGCTAAAAAGATTAAAAGTTAGTCTTCCCAAAAATCCACTTACTAGGCAGCTTTTACAGTTTTTTATGCTAAAATGTGAAATGCAAATTAAGGGGAGATTCAAAGGATGTAGTAGTTGCAATATATATCTTGAAGAGTTTTTAGAGTTTCAAAGCAAACTTGATAAAATCCACAAAACAGCACCAACTGCCCAAACTGAGAGTAAAGACCACAAAACACTACGAGAAAAACTTTTTAAATTTTACAAAGGATGGTCAAAAAATGAGCAAATACAGCGTATGCACGAAATATATGCTAGTATTCTTGAGCTATAATAAGCAAATTTTGTCCCCCCCACCATTAAGCGCTTTCTTTTGCTTCACCATTTGCATTTTGCCGCGCTTGCTCTTGTTTCTGAAAATATAAACCAGCAAAATCGATAGGGTCAATGTAAAGCGGAGGATAGCTTCCAGATGTTGTCATATTCGCAATAATCTGCCGCATAAAAGGAAATAGCATATTCGGCGCCTGTATATTCAGGATCTGGTTGCGGATTTCCTCTTCAAAGCCACTTATCTCAAAAACACCATTATAAGTCAGTTCCAGAACAAATAAGGGATTTTCTGCATGAGTAGATTTTGCTTTGATCGTGACTGATGCCATGAAGAGATCATCATTTTCAGACATTTTTCCTGTACGTAAATTGACATTCACAGCAATTTCCGGGACTTCGTCAGACTCTTTACGAGATGTATTCGCAAAGCCAGGATTTTCAAAAGAGAAATCCTGTACAGCTTGTGTAACAACACGAAAACTGCGTTGATCGGCATCACTGGAAGATGTGGTCATAATTTGTCCTATAATTCAAAATTCTCGTTTTATATATCTTAATAAGACCAAACTGGAAAGAGATAATTTAATCTGAAAAAGAATGTGAAATCGGATAGCGTCTTTCCTTAGTGAAAGATTTTTTGCTGATCTTTGGGCCCGGAGCCGATTGCCGGCGTTTATATTCAGCCCTATGCACAAGGCGCCATATTTTTATAACAATATCTCTTGTATGACCGGCCTGAATGATATCTTCAATAGGTTGCTCTTCCTCAATCAGACGATAGAGGATATCATCTAAAATATCATATTCCGGCAAGCTGTCGCTATCTTTTTGATCTGGTCTCAATTCGGCCGTCGGGGCTTTGATGATAACATTTTCTGGAATTTTAATGCCTTTGCTACCCAACGCACCGTGCGGAAGATTTGCATTGCGATAATGACATAATTTATAAACTTCTGTCTTATAAATATCTTTTAGAACATTATAGCCTCCGCACATATCCCCGTAAAGCGTGGCGTAGCCTACGGCAACTTCCGACTTATTGCCGGTTGTCAGGACCATTGCTCCGAATTTGTTAGAATATGTCATCAGATAGAGCCCTCTCAGGCGAGATTGAATATTCTCTTCCGTCAAATCTTGTGGCATATTTTCAAAGATCGGAGAAAATTCTTTTAATATCGTCCCGACGGCTGATTTAATCGGAATGGTCTCATAGGCAATTCCAAGCGCGTGTATCGTATCATAAGCATCTTTAAAGCTTGCATCAGATGTATATTCAGACGGCAATAAAAGCACAGTAACATTTTCAGCGCCCAAAGCATCCACTGCGACCACACTGCTTAGAACAGAATCGACACCGCCCGATAACCCCAGAACGACTTTCCTAAAACCATTTTTCGCAGTGTAATCACGTAAGCCATGTATCATGGCCTGATAAATTTGCTCTTCCTCGCAGGCAATTTTAGAGATTTCTCCTTCAAATTTCATATTAAAAGAAATATCTTTAGGGACTGAGCTAAATAGATCATCCGCAAAACTTACCTCCCCTTGCCCATCATATGCAAAAGCGCCACCATCAAACACCAGATCATCTTGTGCGCCAGTGGAGAAAACAGTCAGGAAAGGCAGGCCTGTTTCAGAAACTCTTTTTTGGACTATATTATGACGGCGCTGATATTTTTTCTTCTCAAAAGGCGAGGCATTTAAAGAAATCAAAGCATCTGCACCCAGTTTTTTTA
>JBCCNR010000279.1:0-2309 GCA_039025725.1 Pseudomonadota bacterium
TATTTTTTATTTGTAATTAATAATTCTTATATCATACATAATTTTCTATTTTTTGCAAGCTGATTATGCGATATTGCAAGGATGGCATAAAGCGGATGGATCGTCTAACTTCAAAGCTAAAATTCGGAATACGATTGCCATAATCTGCAAGAGGAAAATCCTCAATTACAACATAGGATGTGCCTCGATAAGCAGGCAAGATACTACTATCGATATATTTTGCCATAATGTCATCGACGTCCTGATCTTCTGAGCCAAGATGCACATTATATTTCCCTTGGTTGGATAATAGGATATCCTCGGTTAAAATTTTAGCATCTGCCCATACTCGGGTGATTTCATCGATTTCGCCTTCGCACAGGGCTACGGCAAGCGTGATGTAATATTCATAAGTGATGCTGGTTTGGGATGTGCGTCCGCCACCACCTTTACCGCCACCATTTTGGGTGCTTTCGACTTTGACTTCTTTGATATCAGTTGACCAGATCACATTGCCAGCAATTCGCATTGTGCCGTAGAGTTTTGGGATATTGCCGCCATAGGTCGATGTCTGCCCTCTAAGGTCTGCAAGCCTTGGTCCTTCTTGGGTTGGCAGTTTCACACGGGTAAAAGCACTTGCCGCCATCATGCTGATTTGTGCGCCCATCATCGCACCTTGCGGACCACCTACGACAAAGCCAACCGCAGCGCCAACAACTGGAAGCACTACATTTGCCATAAAATCCTCTAATGTTTAGAAATTCTTGAAACGAAACACATGGGTGATCATCCGTTCCCATGTTTTTGATAAGGGTTGCTGAACCACCTTGCCAGCAGAGCTATTGCAATGAATAAAACAATTATCCTCAGTCAATATCCCTATATGTTGGGAATCTTTGAAGGTTTTGAACAATAAAATATCTGCTGGCTTACGATGATCTAACGCCACTTTAATTAAATGATCACCAGCCACCAATGCCAATCGATTGCCTATTGGATGGGGTGAATAATCTGTTTTATCCGCCTTGACGATCTCATCCATGCCAAGTTCCCTGCAGATCCCAACCACAAGCCCAATACAATCCACACCGCCTTTATGGGAATCAGACTTCTTAAGCCGTCCTTGATGATGATAGGCTGTGCCAAGCCAGCTTTGAGCGATCGCAAGGAATTGTTCTGGTGTAATCATGTCACCTCCTCTAAAGTTCTTGACATTTTATATATTTGTGGGTACAATAGGGTCACAAAATAGGAAATTATATGTCCACACCTCACGAAGAGCAAAACTCTAATAAAGCTAGAAAAAACTTTGCCGGCAAAACCGCAACTATAAAAATGCGTGTTGATCCATATTGTAAAGCGCTGATTGATAAAGCGGCTCAGATTCAACATACAGATATGAGTAATTTTATTTTACATTATGCTTTTGAAGCAGCAAAACAAGTTGTCTCAAACGAAACACAAATTGGCTTATCTGCAGAAGAATATGACGATTTTTGCCAGAAGCTTGATAACCCTCCAAAAGAAAATATTCAAAAAATGAATGATCTTTTAAATTCAAAAACTATTTTAGATCAGCATTAATGTCGCAATATAAAGTTGTTCTTTTAGAAAAAGATCATCCACGTGAGATGTTTGATTGCGGCGTGCCTGTTCTAAATGATTTTCTAAAAAAATATGCATTGCAAAATCAAAGGAAGCGGCTGGCTCGAACATATGTATGCCTTAAGGATGAAACCGAAATAGTAGGATTTTATTCGCTTTCATTTGGCTCTGTATATCAATCAGATGTACCTCCTTTTATGAATCGTGGTATGGGAAAATACCAAATTCCTGTTATGATTATTGGTAGATTGGCTGTGTCATTAAACGCGCAGGGAATAGGTATCGGCAAGGCGCTTTTGAAAGATGCAGTAATGCGTACAATGAACGCTGCTGACATTGCTGGCCTTCGTGCAATTCTCGTACATGCAAAAGACCAACCATCGAGAGAATTTTATTTGAAATATGGTTTTATCTCTTCACAGTCAAACCCTCTTACTTTGTTTTGGCCACTGGAATTTAATTCAAAACAAGGTGATTAATATATGCCTGAAATAGGAGAAGAAATTATTCAAGGCCTTCAAGAGGCGGTGGACTATAAAAAAGGAATTCTTTCTGAAAAAGATGGTATCAAAAAATATAACCATGTAGATAAACCATCAAATCAAAAGAATGAAAATTCCTAATTTCGACTATCTCGTACCATTGGAGACATCTAAGTAAGTAATGATTTATAGGATATGTTACCCTGAGAGGGAAGAATCATGGGGGGGGGTATAATGTCTCAA
>JBCCNR010000280.1:0-2295 GCA_039025725.1 Pseudomonadota bacterium
GCCAACAATTGCCACAACTTCACCGTTCACTTGGCCAAACGGCCAGCAGAACTGTAAGGCACTTTAGGCCTCCTAGTCGTTATAGTATTGTCATAAAAACAACAGGCGTACTTCAAGAAATATTTGTACCAGAAGTTACTTTGCCTCAAACAAGTGGGCCGGCTGCTAGCCATAATCATTTTGCTTTTGATTTTAATAAGATACAAGAAATTACAGGGCAAAACAACCCGACAGCGCTTAGAGTAAAAGAGTGTTTGAAAGAAAGACTTGAAAATGGTCTACCGATACATCTTGTTCCAGATCAAGAAAATTTAAGCAAGCTAGAAAAGACTTTTGACCAGTTAATAAAAGCAAGTGGACAAACAGGTAATTTTCGGAATATGGCGCTATTTAAACCTTATATACAAGAGCATTATTTCACTTCCAATCTATTTACTCTGTTACAGGAGATGATTTCTAAGATCAAAATAAAAAATTTAGAACCAATTAGCATAAATTTAAGAGAGAAAACCAAAGACTTCCCAGGCAGTCATCCACAGAATTGGCATGTAGATCAATTTCCATATCTTTGCTCTATTACTCTAACAGGATCCGGTACTGAGTATTTAGCTCCAATACCAAAAGATAATAATCCCACTGATGCCTCAAGGCAATCTTGTCATTCATTCGAAAAAAGGCCAGTATTTCAGGTACCACAAGGGGTGCTGTCACTGTACTCTGGATATCCGTATGAGTTAGACAATGAAACACCTCGGAAAAGCGGAGGTCTTCTAAAAGATGCTCCTAATAAAGGTTTCATTCATCGTGGTCCTGGCAGCAAAAATGGTGAGCTTAGAAAATTCATACTTATGGCCTTTGGATATAAGGGCTAGCCCTCATTAAGTCGACCTAATTCAGTTTGCATAAAACTATTTACCTTACAAGTCATGACGATAAAGAACAGATAAACGAAAGATCAGGCCATTCACACCAAAGCTCATAACAACCATTTTTCCAAAAGGCGATTTTGCTTTACTGGTCCGGCAAAAGTAATTTTTCCCTGCTTTGGATGTGCGAAGCCGAATTTATTATAATATTCAATATCTCCGACCAGAATAACGCGCTTATATCCCAGAAGATTTGCTTTCTCTAAACTCGCTTCCATAAGGTTTATGCCCAGACCCATATTGCGCAAATCTCCATCAACTGCGATTGGCCCTAAAAGAATATCATGCGCGATATGATCCATATGCCAGCATCTTATTGTACCAACAATCCGCCCAAGGTGATTCTTCACCACAAAAGCAAGTTCTGATATGTGGTCTTGCATATCCCTGTAACGATAAGCAGATTTCGTAAATCTGCCAGGCCCAAAAATACGCGCAACCAAACATGAAACAGCATAATCATCTTCAGGGTCTTCTTGATATATTTTATATGTCATGAATTTTAATCTGGTGTGATAATCCTTATCAGCTTAACCGTTTCTCTGATATTGTCACGTGCCAAAGAGGAAAGCGCATGTTTGCAAACATTCGCAGACTTCCCAAGAGCCTGATGCTTACGATGCGTCTTTGGAAAATGCTGCATTCCTCTTAAACATTGCTGCAACATAGAATTCAATATTTTTTCTAACATTTCCTTTTGTTTTTTTGTATGTGTTGGTGCCTCAATGAAATTTTGCATAAATTGCATCACCGCATATTTATTTTCTGATAAAACAAGCTCATCATCCTCATCGATTTCATCAATATCATCCACTTCATCTGCTTCATCTGTACCACCAGCCTCTTCTGTGGAATGATCATCATCATTTTGACCTTGATCCCCTTGATCCTGCCCCCCACCGCCAGCAAAGCCACTCATATGACGTTTGCGTGGATTATCCTCAAAAACCTCATCTTCAGAAAGGTCAGAATCATTGTCATTTTTGGTGCGCATACGCTTCACACCAACATTTTTTAAACCATCCATCCGCGCTTGTTTGGCAATCGCTTCTTTCTGCATTTGTTTTAACAAAGCCTGGCGATTTATCTTACGTTTATGACGTGTAATAACACGCCCTTTACGGCTTAAACGTGAACTTGTTTCTTCACCACTATCGCCATCCTCAGCAACATCTGCCTCACTGCTAGAGCTATCTTCAAAATCATCATCAATATCGTCAAGAGCATTTTTATATGCATCCTCTGTCTTTTTACTATGTTTTGATGAAGATTTATCCTCGCCAGCCTTTTTGGACCCTTGCGGAGGATCAACTCGTTTTATATTCATTATGATATCATTCAGCGTTAACACTCATATATAGCTTAATCC
>JBCCNR010000281.1:0-2197 GCA_039025725.1 Pseudomonadota bacterium
CAAATTTTAAGGATGACATATGCGTTTATATGAATGCACAATTATTCTTCGACCAGAGCTTAGCAAAACTAAGGTTGAAGAAGCACAAAATGAGATTATATCTATTTTGACCTCTGATGGTGGAACAACGAGCCGTCATGAATATTGGGGATTACGGAGTTTAGCTTACCCAATAAAAAAGCTTACAAGAGCACATTATATCTTTTTTAATGCTGAGGCATCGCCGAAAGCCATTATTGAAATGGAGCGTAAAATGCGCATACGCGAAGATGTGTTACGCTATCTTACAGTAACGGTTGATGAATTATCGGAAGAGCCTTCGCCTATAATGCAGTCAAAAGTGCGTAGTGAAAATGCGAAAGATGGTGGTGGAAGATCGGATAGATCAGACAAAAAATCATCCGAAGAAAAAGCAGCTTAGATAAATAAGCTAAAGATATCTCATGGAGAAATAATTATGAGTGAAAAAACCTCACAAGATAATGAAGCATCATCCGAACCAGAAAAAAAGAATCAATTTGGTCGTTCAGGTGGTACATCACGGAAGATTTTCTTTCGCCGCAGAAAAACATGTCCTTTTAAAGGCGATGCCAGTCTGATTGATTATAAAGACATCAAGCTGCTAGGCCGTTTTATATCAGAAGGTGGTAAGATAACCCCATCGCGTATTACAGCTGTTTCAGCTCAATGTCAGCGCAAACTTTCTACTTCTGTTAAGCGTGCACGCTTTCTTGCGCTTATTCCATATGTAAATAGATAAATTTATATTATTGTTAGGTAAAATAATATGTCAGCAGAAATTATTCTTATAGAAGATGTGTATAAATTAGGGCGCGTTGGTGATGTTGTAAATGTTAAGCCGGGCTATGCACGTAATTTTCTTATACCTCAGAAAAAAGCCTTAAGAGCAACGAAGGCAAATATTGAAGCTTTTGAAAGCCAAAAGAAAGAGCTCCAAAAGCGCGCAGATGATAATAGAAACAAAGCCATTGAAATATCAGATAAGCTTGCTGGAAAGATGTTTGTGATCATTGAACAAGCATCGGAAAAGGGCATGCTTTATGGTGCAGTAACATCTGTTTCTGCAAGTAAGGTTCTAAATGAAAATGGTTATAATGTTGCAAAAGATGCTGTTCAAATTATAAAACCTATTAAATCTGTTGGAATTTATAATGTTGATGTGCTTTTGCATGCTGATGTGACATGTAATATTGCCTTAAATGTTGCAGTTTCGAACGAAGCTGCCGATGAGCAATATCAGGAAAGTCTTAAAGTGCCAGACTCTAGCAATAGTGACGAGAGCAATAATGCCGAAGCCACGCAAGAGAGCAACGGCTAGGGCCAGTGTTACTGACAAATAGATGTATTTTCTTTGTTAACCCGAACTGTAGATAAAGAAAAATCACATTTATAACAATTAAGAATTTTAAATCTAAGTCACTTAGAGGCTGCATAGCACCTGTAGCGACTTTTTATATTTAAATGCAAAGAGATTGCTTCGCTGCGCTCGCAATGATGTGCGTGGCGACTCTTACTCTTCATTTTCTTATCCATAGCCCGGATTATTAAAAAATATTGTAAAGACAAATTTTTACCAATACCAATTTGCAGGATAAAACTCAGCTATTCATGTGCCTGACAAGTGCTGTTTGTATGCCTCTACGTTTTTTTTCAATGTGGAAAAGAAAAGCCTGTCCTTAGTAAATATGATTTTTATATTAAAATCCCTCAAAAATCATCTTTGATACCACAATTCTAATCATAAAAATGAGTTTCTTTACCAAAACCTATACAAAGGTGTAGTTACATGAGAATTTAAAAAATCATAGCTTCTGTTCAACAAATTGAATGGAGAAGCTATGACTATTGAATGCGTCACTCTTGATACAAATCATCTCTTTCCCGAAAACCCGATTGCAGGTCAGCACAGGTTGCGTTATGACTCAATTATCCAGAGACAAAGTTGGCCAATGCCAACTTATAAAAATATGGAATATGATCAATACGACAATCCTGCAACGACATATCTTATTTGGCGCGATGAAGATTTTATTGTGCGTGGATCATGTAGACTCTGTCAGACAATAAATGGATCAATGTTGAAAGACCATTTGAGCTTTCTGGTTGATGAAGCTGAAAGCCTTTTAGAGGGACCTGATATTCTTGAGGGATCAAGATTTTGTATTGATAGAAATAC
>JBCCNR010000282.1:0-2168 GCA_039025725.1 Pseudomonadota bacterium
GTTATAACTTGCAAGATAATTATGGTGCTCATAATATTTGAACATATGATTTGCACTGAAATATACAATAAGCAGAGCTGCAATATAGGGTATCCATTGATAAAGAATAGATGTGAATGTAATATCTTTCGTCACAAGAATAATCCCAGCCATATCATCACCTGAGAAGTGCTTTATAATTTTAAAGCCTATGAAAGAGATACCAATAATATAAGCAATAAAGCCACCCGATAAAAATAATATCCCCTTTATATTATTGAGCCTGACACGTAACATATATCTTTCATTCAGGCAGCATGCGAACCAATGGATATCTTTTTCAATGTCTTCCTCAGTACTTTCTTCAGAAGATGTATGCTTTAATTCCTCTAAGAGAGAAATACTTCCCTTTGGATAGTTAGAGAAAAATATTTTTTCTGAAGATTTAACACTTCTCTTGTGGTTATAATAGAGCACTGAAGCTGTGAAAGTAACCGCGCTGATCCAGGATATAGCTTCAACAATATATTCAATATCAACCATCTGACTTCCAGTTTCCGTTTGCACAAAACATGAAAGAGAAAGAAATTCAACGCACCAAGGCCAAATTCCTGGAACAATCACCCCATAATATATTGAGCCCATCACATGGGATAAGGCAAAAACGAGAGTAAAAAGCAACATATATAAAATAAACTTAATGAATATTAAGAGTTTATCTTTAAACCAATTGCTAAATGAAAAATTATTTTGATTAGAATGGTGAGGTCTATTTATACTAGAGGTATCGGGATTGTCTTCAGGTGGCATGGGACATTTTCCTATTTATTTACAGCATATATTTCTTTTGCTTCGCAACAGAGTCCCCCACTCTTACATCATTTAAAATTGTATTCTCATTATCACTACTTCCAAATATGATAATCATAGCCGAAATCAGCTTCTTAGAATTTACACTCTAAGATGGTATATACTACGTTTCTATAATGGCTTGAGTCAATATTAAAAAAACACAATGGATTAAGATATGAGAGCAATTATCTTGTAAAAAACAAGGCTATATCATTTCTAGTTCAAAGAGCGTGTCGTAAGTTGGACGACGCTTAATAATATGAAACGCACCCTTTTCAACAAGAACCTCAGGCGCATCAAGGCGCGTATTATAATGTGATGACATTGTGGCCCCATAGGCTCCGGCTGTTAAGAAGGCCACAAGATCACCCTGCCCCAGCTGTGGGAATGTATAATTTTTAGCAAAAGTATCTGTGCTCTCGCAGACAGGGCCGACAATATCATATTTTTTTATCGGCTTTGTTGTGTTGTCCTGTACAGGGACAATATGATGATATGCACCATAAATCGCAGGACGCGCAAGATCATTCATCGCGGCATCAATAATAAGACAACACCATTCATCGCTATCTTGCTTTTCATAAAGGAGTTTTGATACAAGAATTCCGGCATTTCCTGAAATAAACCGACCGGGCTCAAAGGCAAGCTTTACCTCTAAATCACCGAAATAGTCTAATACAAGTTTTGCATAATCCTGCATGTTTGGTGGTGTTTCATGCGGATGATAAGGCACGCCCAATCCACCACCACAATCAATATGTGTTACAGCTAAGCCATCTTCTGATCTTATGTCACATAATAATTTTCTGACTTTTTCAAAAGCTGGACGAAATTCTTCAACATCAAAAACTTGTGATCCAATGTGAAAATCTAGCCCTTTAAGATCAATAGCAGCCATTTTCGATGCTTTTTTATAAACATCTCTCACAAGATCGAGAGCTATGCCAAATTTATCGCCCTTTTTCCCCGTGGAAATACCCGGCAAAGTCTTTGCAACCACATCTGGATTAACGCGCAAAGAAATAGGGGCTGTTACATTTAGCTCTTGGGCAGTTTTTGCAATCAATTCAAGCTCAGGCTCAGACTCGACATTGATCACGCCAATTTTATGTTTTAACGCATAGATTATCTCTTGCTTGCTCTTACCGACGCCAGAAAACATAATTTTCTCAGCAGGGATATTTGCCTTAAGCGCACGACGCATTTCCCCCTCAGAGACAATATCTGCCCCTGCCCCCAAATCAGCCAAAATTTTAAGGACATTTATATTTGAACAAGATTTTACAGCAAAAGCTGTTAGGATATCTTCTCGACCGAGATTTTTAAAAGCCTCTGTA
>JBCCNR010000283.1:0-2156 GCA_039025725.1 Pseudomonadota bacterium
TAAAATTATACAAAAATAAAGAGAATTCTTTAAATCTCACCACTTTACGGTTTATTTTCTCCGGCTTTAACAACAACCTCTGAAAAGAGCGTGCCATCTTCACCATTATAAACAGATAAAATATACTTACCATCTGAGCTACGCGACAGGATTTCTACCCCCAAAGGCGATGTTTTCGCCGAGATAATCTTATCAACAGGCTCGGGTGAGAGTGTGATAGATTTCGCGAGCTTATAGGGTTCAAACTCGGTTTGCTCTACAAAATACTTACCCCCTAACAGCACAAGCCCCACAACAAAGACAAAACCACAAACGAGAACAATCCCCAGCGCTGCCACCAAAGATTTTAAAAATAAAAAAGATACCGGTAAGTCAGGGTTTTTCTCGGCTTTAGCTTGGTCTTGTGACTGTTCTGATTTATAACTAGGCATAATGACTGACCTTTATGATGATGATACGGAAAATGAGATTTTAGCGCTCACCCCCACAGAAGAGCATATCAATATGCGTCTTGATAAATATGTGATGCAGCAAGATGAAATCTGCAATATGTATGATCTATCTCGGGCCAGATTGCAAAAATTAATTGCAGCCGGACATCTATATTCCGCAAATGGTCCTTTGAAAGCATCTTACAAGATCAAGGGCAATGAGAACATTACGCTTGAAATTCCTGCCGCTACTCCTGCGCTTCCACAGCCTGTGCATATTCCGCTGGATATCCTCTATGAAGATGATGATATTATCGTGATCAATAAGACTGCCGGAATGACAGTCCACCCTGCCCCCGGTCATTATGATGATACTCTGGTCAATGCTTTGCTTTATCATTGCGGAGAGAGCCTGTCGGGCATTGGCGGTGTGCTGCGCCCCGGTATTGTCCATAGGCTAGATAAGGATACATCCGGAGTCATGGTCAGCGCCAAGAATGATCAGGCGCACCACCACTTATCAGAACAATTTGCAGTTCATAGCATAAAGCGGTCTTATCTTGGAATGTGTTTTATGACACCCAAAATAAAGCAAGGCACGATAGAAGGCAATATTGGGCGTGCTCCGTTTCATCGTAAGAAGATGGCTCTGGTGGCACATGGCGGGAAGAAAGCCGTTACGCATTTTGAAGTTCTAAAACAAGCTATTTATAAAGATTTTCCCTTTGCTTCCCTTGTAAAATTTACATTGGAAACGGGCCGCACCCATCAAATTCGCGTTCATGCCAGTCATCACGGCTTTGGTCTGATAGGTGACCCACTTTATGGAAGCTCTCTTCCGGCGCCGCTGAGGAAATTGCCTGATGATATTTTAATTGCAATAAAAAATTATGACATACAGGCACTTCATGCGCATATTCTAGGCTTTATTCATCCAAAGACGCATGAATATATAGAGTTTTCTGCCGAACCTCCGACTGATTTTACCGCATTACAAAAAAAATTATTTTCTGAGTAAAATACTATTGACTTTAATTATCATTAACAATAAGATGCCGACACGGCAGATTAAGATGCAGCTCAAATATTGGAATTATTTTCATGGGCTTTGAGCCCTGCCCTTCTTTTGCTTTATATAATAAGACTTCATCAGGGGAATTACCAAAGAGTGATCAGAATAAAGTCAGTACAAATTTTAACAGTTTTGCCGTTCCCTCGCACCCAAATATAAGGGAGTTCAGTTTTTTACCTCATTGTGATTGAACAGCTTTATGCGCGGCAAATTTATTCCATAGGTGCTTTTTTTGTATAATTAAAGCAATAACTTGACAGTCCGAGGCCTTCTGCTTCGGACTTTTTTTATTTTATGTTTCATTCAAAAAATATACTGCCAAATGGAGGCTTGCACATAATAATGTCATTTTTTAATTATATATTTACAAATTAAAAAAATTATAGTATGGTTGTCATGTGTATGCATCAATATCAAAGAGATTATGAAGACAACAGGCCCAGGACAAAAACCACCCAGATCAGGATTTTCCAATCATGGTTCCACGCAGAGTGGACTACCTTTAAGTCCCCGAAGTCCAATCGATAGAAGCCGTGGAGAGCTTGCTGGTGCCGCTGCTAAGATGGGGGCAAGCAGGGTGAGTGATTTAATGAAAGTGTATCGTGATCGCTTGAAAACTATCTATGGCACCAAGCCTGAAATCTAAGAAAAAA
>JBCCNR010000284.1:0-2137 GCA_039025725.1 Pseudomonadota bacterium
ATCAAAAGAAAAAATTCTCTTTATCGAAAATCAGCTTAACAATCGACCCAGAAAAGTGTTAGGCTTACGTACTCCTAACGAAGTTTTCTTCCAAAACTTCCCTACTCACGCCTCTGTCGCACTTCAATCCTGAATGGGCCACTATACTTACACAAAAAATACATAAAGTAAATAAATATTACAAATATTTTTCAAAAAATTCTTTCGTGAGATGATTGGCTTTCTCCGCAGCCTCTTTATGAAAGGTTACGCCATCAATGCGTGCAAAAGCATGATCTGCACCCGGATAAAGATGTGTGGTCACAAGATCAATTTCCTCAAAATAATCGCGCATTTTCTGCTGATCCTCTTTAGAAACAAACTGATCTTCCTCAGCGATATGCAACATAAGAGGCTTTTTCAGCTGTTTTACTGCATCTAACTGCTCTGCGATACCGATCCCGTAATATCCAACAGAAGCATCAATATCCGTCTGCGTAGCCGTCACATATGCTAAAGTTCCGCCAAGACAATATCCAACTGCGCCGACTTTTTCTGCAAAACCACGCGCGAAATTAATTGTGGCACGAATATCTTTTATACCCTCAGCCCCGTCAAAGGCTTGATAATATTCAAAGGCTTGCTTCCAGTTTTCCTCTGTTTTATCGGAGAGCTGAATATTCTCTCCCAGATTATGGAACAAATCGGGACAAATTGCATGATATCCCTGTGCAGCGAAAATATGGCAGGTTTCCTGCATCACATCATTAACGCCAAAAATTTCCTGCAAAATAATAATCGCTGATAGATTTTTCTGACCGACTGGATGCGCATAATATCCACGCATAGTATCCGTAATTTGATGATATCCTGTTTCTAATGTGTCACTCATTTGGTTCCCTTTATGTAAGTGTTATTGCTAAAACAGAAAATCTATCTCCGCATGGCCCGGAATGATAGGCTCCTGCTTGCTTTTGCCAGAGTCTTCGAAATAATCAAAGATCTCTGTTGTTTTTTCTTCAAAAAAGCCATGCGGATCAGCTGCCCATCTCTGCATATTATTTGTTGAGAGCGATGACCCAAAGCCATTTCCAGGTACTCCCGTCACCTTAGAGACAACCAGAATTGACAGATCAAAACCATATCTTTTTTTGCTACGCCTTGAAACCTGCATTAAGATACTATGCCAGAAGCGCGGAGACCTCAAGCCATTGGTTGCGCGCGTTAATTCTCCGTAAGTGATGGATTTTCCCTGTTTGGCTCTTTCAATAAGAATTTTTTCAACAATTTGCGTCGGTTTTTCTTCCGTTGAACTGTCTTTTGATCTCGCCATATTTTATTCCTCATGCTGGCGCAGTCTCAATATCCCCGAAGAAAAGCTATGATTTGACCATCATTCACGATTTTATGAATGATTTTCTCCAGACTCCTCGAGAGTGTTTCATCAATTTGTTGATTCTGATGCGTCGCCGAGGGCTTGAAAAAATCATTATCAACATGACTGATTTCGAAACTGCGTTGTAAATATTGTTCTTCTTTTTTTACGACAACATCAGCCTTTATGATAATTTTTTCTTCTCCTGCGACGACACGTGCTTTTTTATCATAATGGACAGAGAGAATTTGTACATCCATCGACCGCTTATTCAGCACACCATAAGAGACAGGCTGAAATCCAAGCTGCTTTAGGTCTTCTGTCAAAGTCTTCAGCATCGCCGGGGCAACATTATCAAGATGAATGGGTGATTCTTTCTCAAAACCGAAGCGCCGATATCCAATATGCTGATTGGTCCGCATATCTGAGACCTGAAGCCCGAGCTCTATCTCTTCAGTGATATAGCCTCTTCCTTGCAATTGTGAGCCCAAAATAAGATTCGTCACCTGATAAGGCCTCTCCTGAGCGCAACCAATGAGAGATAATGCAAAAATAGCTATAAAAAGACTTAAAATTCTATCCATTTCAGATCCTTAATTTTATCATTAACCCGAGTTATAGATAAGGAAAAAGCAAATTTTATAACGATTAACAATTTATAATCTCGTCAATTGCGAGGGTGCATAGCACCCGTGGCAATCTTTTGTATTTATATGCAAAGAGATTGCTTCGCTTCGCTCGCAATTGACGTGCGTGGCGATACTTACTCTTCATTTCCTTATC
>JBCCNR010000285.1:0-2117 GCA_039025725.1 Pseudomonadota bacterium
AGGATATATCACCTATAATAGATGCTTCTAAATATCTAGCAACTTTTGGCTCTGGAGCTATAATTGGAATGGGCCTTGGGCTTCATCTCAAAAAACCTGAAAAATAAAGAAGCCCTATATAATCTCACTTATTATATGATTTAGGATGGGCCTGCCGAAACGTGTCGCTGAAAGGTGATAGTGATCCCTAAAGAGATGCCCTGATTTACAAAAATCCGATATTTTCCCTTCATTAAGTTTCATTTCCTTTGGGCTTGCAATGTTAATTCCATCATTTATTCTTAATCCCATCAAAATATATTCGAGATCCATTTCAGCATATGAGAGAGGCTCCCGAGTGGTAAAGGCAGGCTTTTCTGTTTTTAAAACATGCTGTAAATATATTTTGGGGTCTTTTTCGATAATTGTCGCAACCATCTGATTTTTATCTAAAATACGTCCATGTGCTCCGGGGCCAATGCCTATATAAGGTTTATACATCCAATAGCGCTTATTATGCTGACATTCTTTACTCTGACGCGCAAAATTAGAGATTTCATAATGGTCATACCCTTGATCTTCTAAGACTCTCGATGTGAGGAAATACATTTCTTCTGCTGTCTCGTCATCTGGAATAGAAATTTTACCACGCTTATACCACGCCGCAAAAGGTGTATCTTGCTCAATGGTCAGCTGATAAAGTGAGATATGATCTACGGCCAGATCAGCCGCTTGTTTTAATTCTTTTTCCCATTCAGAGACTGTTTGATTTTGTCGCGCATAAATCAAATCAAAAGATAGATTGTCAAAATATGTTTTTGCAATCTCAAAAGCTTTTATCGCTTCAGCGCTATCATGGGTGCGCCCTAACCTTTTTAGATCTGGGTCATTCAAAGCCTGAATACCCATTGAGAGACGGGTAATACCAGCATCGCGATAATCTTTAAATTTCTGAGCCTCTGCGCTGGTTGGGTTGGCTTCAAGTGAGATTTCAATATGTGTTGCAAATCCAAATATTTTTTCTGCATCTTGTAAAATATCATTTACCAATTTAGGCGACATAAGCGAGGGGGTACCACCGCCAAAAAAGATTGTTGCAATATGTCCAATGTCAAAATGCTTTTTATAGAATTCCATCTCTGCCTTATAGGCATACCGCCAGCTTGTTTCATCTGTGCCGCGAAAGACGTGACTGTTAAAATCACAATATGGACATTTTGCAAGGCAGAATGGCCAATGTATATAAAGAGCATAATCTGGCATTTTTATGATGATAAATATGTTGAACGCGATATAATAAATTTATAAACCCGATCTATGGATAAGGAAAAGAAGAGTAAGTATCGTCAGGCACGTCATTGCGAGCGAAGCGAAGCAATCTCTTTGCATATAAATATAACAGATTGCCACGGGTGCTATGCACCCTCGCAATGACTCAATTTTTAAACTGTTAATCGTTGTAAAATTTGATTTTTCCTTATCCATAGATCGGGTTATAACCTTTTAATATAGAGGAACAGAAATGTCTTGTCTTTTGGAGACATCTAAGCCAGTGATGATTTTGGCAAAATCTGTACCTATTTCGTAAGGGCATACTTCACATGCTATCATTACTAGGTAAGATGTCTGGTCTTTTGAGGCTAAGATTGCTCTGCGCGGTGGCGATGCTTTTCTCTTTGCATGTAAGTTATACCCATGCCGAAGAGATAAATCAAAAAGATCATTTTGGCCGTATAACTGGTCTGCCTATCCCGAGATTCGTGACCCTGAAGGGCAATAAGGCCAATATGCGTTTTGGCCCGAGTAAGACTCATGCGATCAAATGGCAATATAATCGCAAGGGCCTACCAGTCGAAGTGATAGATGAATTTGATCATTGGCGCAAAGTCCGTGATATGGATGGGTCAGAAGGATGGATACATCAGATGGTTTTATCTGGGCGCCGGACTGTTGTCACTCTTGAAGGTGATCATTTTGTCAGATCAGGCCCAAATTATGACTATGATATTGTTGCTCAAATTTCAGGAGGGGTTATACTTACGCCAGATGATTGTTCTGAAAGCTGGTGCCTTTTAGAGCATGACACATTTGAGGGTTGGCTGCCAAAAGATGTTCTCTATGGCGTATATAGCTCAGAG
>JBCCNR010000286.1:0-2092 GCA_039025725.1 Pseudomonadota bacterium
AAGAAAGCTAAAAAAGCGACCGTGGACAAATCTCTCACTAAAGTTGAAAAAGTCTACAAAAAAGCGCTTAAGCCCGTAGAAGATGCAGCATTAAAATCTGCGAAAGGTTTGAAAGACAAAGTTGTCGATCCTGCAGTTAAGGGCTTTAAAGAAGACGTCATCAAGCCAGCCTCTAAAATTAGGGCCTTGAAGGAAATTGCAACATACGCTGACAGAGCAATTATGTTCGTTCCTGGTGTTGGTTTAATGTATTCCATGACAAAAAACTTAATAAAAGAAGATGGTAACTTCGTTGCAGCTGTTGATGGTACCGTGCAGGACTATACTGAGGCTGCAGCAGACACTGCCGGCGATGTTATGAGAGTTACAGGAAAAGCTGTTGGTCTCTTTGATAAAGATGCTGGTGAAAAAGTTGAGCAAGCTGGAAGAGATACACGCAATAAAATTGAAAAAGCAACCAATGAAGGGTTTGTTGATTTAACTGCTGATCTTCTTGAGATGGGGATAAGAGGCGGTGGTTTCGTTGCTGGTGAAGCAGTCGGAGCCGTCTTTGGAGAAGAGGCAGGAAGCGCGGTCAAGAGAACAGGGCGAGAAACTGCAAAAAATGCAAGAAAAGTAACAGAAATAGCCGCAGACACACTCATAAATATGTCTTCATACATACCATTTGTGGGTCCAGCGCTGGCTGCGGGTGGAGAAGTCGTTCTAAATAATGATAAGGAAGCCGCAAAAATGCGTATTGCGCGCTATGAGAATGGTGATTTCGTCTATGACATTCCATTTGTTGGAAGTGCAATGATGGCGTTAGATCCAAACGCTAGTCCCGAAGAGCGTATGATGGGCGCCGCAATGTTTGTTTTGGATGTGGGGTCATTGGCTGTACCGGGCGCAGGTGGTGTTGTGGCTGGAACGGTTAAAGGTGCTGCCGCACGCGGTGTAGGAAAAGCTGTAGCTAAAAGCGTAGCAGTTGACAGCGTACAGGGTGCAGCTGTCGGAGGAGTTATCAGCCAGGGGTTTGAGATGCATTACGAGCAGCAGGCCAGAGAAGCAGAAAAACAAATGAAAGCAGAACAAAAGCTTTATGAGCAGCTGAATATTTCCTCACAAAATACTGATGATGATATGGTTGCTGCAATCAAAGCTCTTTCAAAGGAGGAGGTACAACACATCTCAAAACTTCTTACACCAGAACAAAGAGATATTGCGGCAAAATTATTAAATGGAAACACCGACAGTGGAACTGCGAGAGTGCTTACCCAGCAGCTTAAACAGAGCCTGACGCAAGCCCAATTAAGAGATATTACCCTTATGCAGGAACCATCAAGCGCGCCACAGCCTATAATAACCTTTGGACAACCATCGCAAACAGCTGTCACAGCAACAGCATAATGAGAAGCTTTTAGGTTTTCTCCAAAGCCTTATCAATTGCATTTTTGATATTCTGCGAGTTTGGTTTGGTGGTTGGCAGAAACCATTCTAAAAGTTTGCCATTCTGATCAATCAGATATTTATGGAAATTCCATCTTGGTTTGCCAACAAATCCGACATTATCATTGGCCCATTTATAAAAAGGGTGGGCATTATCACCGATGACAGCATATTTATCTGTCATTGGAAAAGTGACATTGTAGGTCCCTTGTGCAAAATCTTTGATAATCGGGCATTGATCAGGCTCTTGGGCGCCAAAATCATTTGATGGCACAGCAATAACAGAAAAGCCTTTATCAGCATATGATGCATGAAGCTCTTGCAGGCCGGCATATTGGCCAGTAAATCCGCATTTTGAGGCAACATTGACAATAAGCAAAACCTTACCGGAGAAATTCTTAAGGTCTAGTTTTTGCCCATCTATATCATTGAAAGAAAATTCATGAGCAGTTTGCATATTCCCCCCCTTATCGGCATATGATATGCCTGAATATAATAGTGTGATCAGAAAGATATAGCTGATTGATTTTAAGAAAGTCAACTGGCTAAAAAACGAAAAAAATACCGACATCTTACCTAGTAATGATAGCATGTGAATTATGCCCTTACGAAATAGGTACAGATTTTGCCAAAATCATCACTGGCTTAGATGTCTCAAAAAATA
>JBCCNR010000287.1:0-1895 GCA_039025725.1 Pseudomonadota bacterium
AAAAAATAAATATATTTCTAAAACATAAAAAATATGATATATTTTTACCATGAGTAGATGTGTATCCAATAAGCGCCATATGTCTCGGCGCGATATCCTTAAACAAGGATCAGGCCTGGTCGCTGGCGCAGCCCTCGCCGGAACGCTCGTAACACCCGCCCATAGCGCACTCTATAACCAAAATGTCACTGAACTCGTGCAATTCATCGAAGGCGATTTGCCCATTCTTCTGGTTGCTCCGCATGGTGGAAATGAGCTCGTTTTTGGTATTCCTGCACGCACAAATATCACACGCCCTGTCGCGAACTTTACTTTCTATGGCGCAGTCTGGACTTATGAAATCTGCCTCGCGGTCAGTCGCACGCTCCAAAGGCTTTCTGGTGGAAAAAAACCCTATATGGTGCTTAATCTTGCCCATAGGCGCTATCTTGATGTTAATCGAGAAGACTCCGATGCCTATGAAGTCACTTTAAACGCGCCACGTATCTATTGGGAATATCACGATATGGTACGGGAATTCGTCAACCAGATGAATATTATTTATCGCAACCCCATTTTAATAGAGTTAACCGGCCATCGGGTCATGGAAGATTTAATTGTCCGGCGGACTCTCAATGGAAAATCTGTTACCCGTATGCAGCAACGTGTAGGGGAAAATGCCCTGCGGAATAATCTCGCAGCCTATGAGGAAAAAATCAATATCCTCCCCGAAGGCGAGAAAAAAGCCAAAGCAATGGAGCTGCTAGAACGTGATCGGATCGTTATCGCACAAAATTCAACTGGCATTATTGATGATAGTGCGCCCCTCTCTGTGCCACAGCCCGAAAGCAAAAAGCGCGAAAAAGCGCTCAAGCGCTATATCAAAGCCGAAGGCGAAAAAAGCTATGCCGGACCTTTAAGCCTGATCGGTGAAATCAAAAGTCGCGGATATAATATTGATCCCGATATAGGCATTGCAGATATTGAAATGCCTCAGACAACGGCAGGCGATTTTACACTTGACCGTTATGGCAGCCATCAAGAAGTCGGTGGAATGGATGCCATGCAGCTGGTGATAGGCAGAAATTATCGTAAAACTAAAAATTATCAGCAAACTGGACGCGATATCGGCAACGCATTATGGAACTTTATGAAAACCTATGACATTTTGGAATAGATTTATTCTCATAATAATCGTAGCCGTCACAAGCTTTATGACAGCAATGGCGCAAACACATGATCCGCGTTACACCACCAACGAGACCTTCCTATTTGAAAAACATATTCCCATCACAGGAGACGGAACATTAGAATGTGTCAGACACGCAGTCAGAACTTTTCCTCTTGCGGCGCCCTATTATTCTTACTTCAACAATAAAGACATCAAGATTGTTCCCGATATTGACCCGGATCAGAATATAGGTGTTATTTTTATATCACCACGCATGACAGATGAAGCCTTCTTCCTCCCCTCTGGGGGGCGCACATCGCCAATACTTATTTTGCAATCATTATTGCGGAAAATGTGCCCTCGTGTGCGTTTTGAAAGCGACCATGTCATAAGACGCAATCAATATATCAGCAAACGTATCAGACAACAAAAAGCGCAAATGAATGATTTTTATAAAAATAATAATAAAGACTATGCGCATTATATGCTTTTTCAAACCTTTGAAATATCTGAAGATATTGAAAGTGATTAGGGTCAGCCCTGGATATTTTAAAATAAGAGAACTTCAAATGATGATTTCAGATAAATCACTATAAGAAACTCTCTTATTTATTTTATAATTATTCCTACCTGACAGAGAGTTTTCATATAAAGATAGACAACATGAAGTTAGATGTCGCATAATGAAGCAAAAAAGGGATTCGTTATGTCAGATTTAGTATGCAAGAGATGCGGCAGTGAGAAA
>JBCCNR010000288.1:0-1882 GCA_039025725.1 Pseudomonadota bacterium
AGAAGCATGACATTAGATGATATTGGCGGCGCAGGTTTATTTTTGCTTTCTGACTTATCATCCGGCATCACGGGAGAAACTCTCTATGTCGATGCAGGATATCATAATATTGGCGTGCCTGACCTCACCCGAGAAAAACGCGAAGAGCAATAAACTTGCTGAAAAGCATGAAGTTCGCTAATATTTTACAAGTGAGAAGATTCTTTAGTCAGACATAATTCTCACTCATACGGTCTTTTGCAAACAACATTAAAGAGTGTATATCCATGGCATTGCCTGCATCTTTTCTTGCTGAATTAAAAGATCGCATTGTGCTTTCTGATATTATCAGGCCGACTATTGGGAACTGGGATCGCAAAAAATCTAATCCGGGACGGCGAGATTGGTGGTCTCCGTGCCCGTTTCATCAGGAAAAAACATCCAGCTTTCATGTCGATGACAATAAGGGATTTTATCATTGCTTTGGATGTGGCGCGCATGGCAGTGCGATTGATTGGTATATGCAGCGCCAAAATATGAGCTTCATTGAATCGGTGAAATTTCTGGCTGATTCCGTGGGACTAATTGTGCCGGATCAGGACCCTGCTTATGAAAAGAAGCTGCAAGCTTCAAAAAAGCTGCATGATGTTTTAGACATTGCAAATGCGTTTTTTGTGCAGGCACTGAAGAGCTCTGGCTCTGATGAAGCCCTTAATTATCTAAGACATAAAAGAGGCTTAACCTCTGATATTATTAAAAAATTCAGCCTGGGTTATGCGCCAGATCGGCGTGATGCTTTGTTAAACCATCTTGCTTCGCATAATATCCCGCCCCAGCAGATGATCGCGAGCGGTCTTATTATACAACCAGATGGCGGAGGGCGTCCCTATGATCGGTTTCGGGGGCGTATCACTTTTCCTGTGCGGGATAAGCGCGGAAAGATCATTACTTTCGGCGGACGTGCGCTTGCGAAAGATGCAAAAGCAAAATATCTCAATGGCCCTGAGAGTGAGATTTTTCATAAAAGCAACCATCTTTACAATATTGATAAAGCGATACAAAGCAGATCCAAAGGCCATATGCTGGTCTGTGAGGGCTATATGGATGTCATCGCCCTCGCGGCGGCTGGCTTTGATTACGCTGTTGCGCCGATGGGGACAGCTCTGACAGATAGGCAAATTGATCTTTTATGGAAATATTCGCCTGAACCTGTCTTATGTTTTGACGGCGATAAAGCAGGTATTGGCGCGGCCTGGCGTGCGCTTGATCGTATTTTACCAAAGTTAAAGGCCGGATATTCTGCGCGCTTTATTTTTTTACCAAATGGGCTAGATCCGGATGATTTTATCAAGGAGCGCGGCGCGAAGGCTTTTTCTCAGCTTATCCAGCATGCCTATAGTTTATCGCATGTTTTATTTGTGCGTGAAACATCAGATATAAATCCTGATACGCCGGAACGTATCGCTGGTCTAGAGAAAAAACTTCATCATATCACGCAATCTATTCCCGATGCGCGCCTCAGAGAGCTATTTTACAATGATCTTTCCCAGCGTATGCAAAAAATATCTGGTTATAGCCCTGCCCTATCTGCAAGACGCGCACAGAGAGGGTCACTTTATCAGTCTCAGCGTGGCTACGAATCACAAAATTTAACCAGCCATGCGCTTGGGTCGATGAAAAAAAATAAGGGAAATGATTCGCTTTATCGGCTTGAAGCCAAGATTATTGGGCTCTATATCCTTTATGGACAGCTGATGAATGAACAAGATTTCGATATTTTAAGCGATTTTGAGCCAAGACATAGTGATTTTGACCAGCTTAAATCAAAAATTATGGCAAAATTTCTTTCTGAGAGCAAAAAGGCTATTGAAATCTCAGAAGAAAATACTAATATCAGTGACCA
>JBCCNR010000289.1:0-1780 GCA_039025725.1 Pseudomonadota bacterium
AGCCTCCACATCATTTGCAGCCTCTTCTCTCTTTCTGAGCTCATGCTCATAAAGGCGAGATTTTAGCATCGTCATACATGTGGCCTTATTCTTATGTTGAGACCTATCATTTTGACATTGCACAACAATACCGGTTGGATTATGCGTGATACGCACGGCAGATTCTGTGGTGTTTACATGCTGCCCCCCTGCCCCGGAAGCACGATAAACATCAATACGCAGGTCAGCAGGATCAATTTCAATATCAATATTATCGTCAACAACGGGATAAACCCAGGCACTTGAGAAGCTTGTATGTCGTCTGGCATTGCTGTCAAAAGGAGAAATCCGAACCAGCCTGTGCACACCGCTTTCTGTTTTCAACTTTCCATAGGCATATTGCCCCTTAAATTGTATCGTTGAGGATTTTAGCCCTGCGACGTCACCGGCAGTGCTCTCAATAAGTTCGCTTTTAAAGCCATTTTTCTCGCCCCAACGCAGATACATTCGCGTTAACATCTGTGCCCAATCCTGTGACTCCGTTCCGCCCGACCCTGCATGAATCTCAAGATAACAATCATTCGCATCTGCTTCGCCCGAAAGAAGAGTTTCGATCTCTTTTTCTTTCAGCGTCACATGCATGGTTTCCAAGGCAGAGATGACCTCATTTCCGATATCTTCGTCATTTTCGGCTTCGGCAAGCTCGGCCAATTCAAGATGTGAGGCAAGATCATTGCTTAAATTTCTATAAGAGCCGACAGCATTATCAATTCGCGTGCGCTCTTGCATCAGTTTCTGCGCCCGATCTGGATTATCCCATAGATTAGGGTCTTCCGCGAGATGATTAAGCTCTTCAAGGCGATCAAAAGCGTTATCTTTGTCTAATCTTGATTTAAGAAGCGTAAGCGCTTTCTCAATATCATCTTTGAGATTTTTAATCTCAGCGCGCATATAGGAAATTCCGTTTTATTTTATTTATATAGAATTTTCCTCAGAGAGCCAGACTTTCTTTTCAGGCAAATCAATCCCGACAAGAGACAACCAGCGCATACATATCTGATCTACCATATCTATCACTGAGGGCGCACCATGGTAAAATGCAGGCAAGGGCGGTGCGATAATTGCTCCCATTTCAGAGAGCTGTGTCATGCTGCGCAGATGTCCAGTATGTAAAGGCATCTCACGCACGCCGAGAATAACAGGGCGCCGCTCTTTTAAGCAAACATCGGCAGCGCGCGTGATAAGACTATCTGTAAGACCATATGCAAGTTCCGACATTGTTTTTATTGAACAAGGGGCAATGATCATTCCACGCGTGACATAAGAACCAGATGCAATTTTTGCCCCTATGTCTTTTGGCGGATATATAGTATCAGTCAGCTTATATAAATCTGCAAGCTTGTAGTCTGTTTCAAGTTTTAATGTCCGCTCCGCGGCTTTGGAAATCACAAGAGCGGTTTTGAGGTCATCAATCTTATGGGTTATCTCAAGTAATCTTATGGCATGAATAACACCAGATGCACCTGAAACACCAATAAGAAGCGGAGCTGAATAAGACAAAATAAAAACCGTTATTAAATTACATTACAGGTTTTATACCAAAAGCCCAAAATAATCTGTGATTAAGTGCTTTTGGTAGAGCGCCCGACTGGGCGTCGCGCATCGTTGCGCGCCCCCTCGGAGCCGTTGGTGTAAACCAACTGGCGAGAGAGAGAAAATCACTTTAAATTGCTTGATATATAATTATTTAGATACAATAGAAAATTAATTAAGGTGCTTAGAAGCTGTCCAACAGGGTTAA
>JBCCNR010000290.1:0-1696 GCA_039025725.1 Pseudomonadota bacterium
ATGAAATTGAATACCAAATATAGGGTATATTTTATGTTTTTATGTCTGTGTCTGTTCATACTTCAAAATCTTTGTCTCATAATGCTCCGGCGGTGCGAAAACCTCAGAGCACGCATATTGGTGCGACAGCAAGGCTTGCACGTAAACATTATTTTGCAAAACTTCCGCAAAAGCCATCATCTCTTCTGACAAGATTAAACACGCCTTATCAGCAGATTTTCAAAAATATCCTACATCGCCCCAGAACAGTTGATTATCGCGGACAGACATATCAAGCGATTGATCACGGAGATTATGTCATTTTCCGGCAGGATAAATCTCAGCCCAAAAAAGCGCGTTTGGTCTTTCATGGACTTCAAGAAAATCAGATGCATCTCTTTCCGGGATTTACGCGGCGACAGCCTAAAACATCTTTTGAAAAATATTATGCTGCATGTCTTCAGGTGATGGATAGCTATAATTTTCTTGATGGCTCCAAAGACCAGGATATCATCTGGCATCGTGGCTATTGGGGGGAAGGGCAGGATAAAGCTATGCTGGCACCCGAAAATAAAAATGCCAAAGGTTTTTTGACGCGCAAATTGCTTGATTTTATTCGTTGGAATACAGGTGATAGCTTATCTGCGCAATTTGATAAGCGTAATTTTGTGACAGATGTTTTTGCTCAAAGCGCTGCGCATAGTTTAAAAGCGCTCAGGAGACAATATGATCAGCTTGATATTCTAACGCATTCTATGGGCAATGCGACATTTCTGGAGGCTCTGGATATCCTCAATAAAGAGCAACCCAAAGCCACTGCGAAAAAAGCTGATATGATCGCACTTTTAACCCACCCTGTTTATAAAATTCAGGACGCCATAGAAGGAGGGCATAAGCTTAAATATTTAAATGCCATCTTGGCAGAATATTATGAGCATATTTATAATATCCTCAATCCTTTGACAGAATTTGATCCAAAATTTAAAAATAAAGAATATCTTTCCGAATATTGGATTTATAATATGCTGGATGCAGCAGTTGATAAAAACATGCTGACACAAAAGCAAAAATCAGCTTTGCTATGTGCAATTTCAGATACGCAGGATGATATTTCAAGTGGAGTCTTCAGTTATGAAAAGCTTAATAAAGGCCTTAAGCAGGCTTTTCCGCTTATCGCAAAGCAGCATCTTGTATCGCGTCCATCCTATTGGTTTGATCGCAATAAAATTATCAATGATGGTATGATGCGGATTATGCGCTCTTCTTTTGGCGGAGCATTGTCGCGTAATATGTCGCAAAATCTTCTTGTAACGCAGCCTTTTTGTGTTTCACCATTTTATAATCAGGCAGCAAAGGCTCTTCTTAATAAACAGATTGGAGTAGGAAAATGGCGCGTCATCTCCGGAGAGCAAGACCAACTCGCGCCGCATCCACAGACATTCTTGCCCGATATTTTTGGTGCAGATCCTGAAAATAAAAATATTTTTCGACTTGCAAAGCGTAAAATCTATCAGGAAGATATTTCTAAGCTGAAGGATAAAAATATTGTCCTCTTAAAGAAAGGTATTCATGGATCGGCCGTGACAGGGCAAGATGTTTTGCCGCAGTTGCTGCGATCCATGCGAGGGTCAGTTTTGACAAAAAAGCCAGAAAATGCTAAGTAAATAATCTATTTCTTAACCTTAAGAGCATGCGATGAATGAACATACGCCATTAA
>JBCCNR010000291.1:0-1658 GCA_039025725.1 Pseudomonadota bacterium
CAAACGCCCACACAGCTCAAGTATACTCAAAATATTCCGGTAAAATCCCGTCCTAAAAAGCTTGAGACACGCTAAACCAAACCAGAAAAAAAAGCGCCTCACCTTTAATATTCTCTTTTACAAAAGCCTCATGCGCTTCTTTTTCTGCTTTGGTTAAGCGTGTCTCAAGCTTTTTCGGACGAGATTTTACCTGAATATTTGCATTATCCTTGAGCTGTGTGGCCTTTTGTTTTTTCAGCAATAGCTCGGGCGATCTGCCTTCTGAAAGATGAAGAAACACCTCAGCCAAAAGATGTGTATCAATCAAAGCACCATGCAATTCACGGCTTTCAAGAGAGATCTCATAACGCTTACATAAAGCATCCAAAGTTGCCGGGGCTCCGGGAAATTTACTACGCGCAATAGCAAGTGTGTCGATAGCGCGGCTCATTGGGATGATGGTATGCCCAGATTTCTCAAGCTCATAATTCAGGAATTTCATATCAAATTTAGCATTATGAATTACCAAAGGAAGATCACCTATAAAACTGGAAAATGCATCAGAAATCTCTGAAAAAACCGGATAATCTTTTAAAAATGCCTCTGATAAGCCATGAACTTTAAAGGCACCTTCCGGCATATCTCGTTCAGGGTTGACATATTGATGATATTCACGCCCCGTTGGAATATAATTTTCCAACTCAACGCAGGCAATTTCTACAATCCGATCCCCTTTATAAGGATCAAATCCAGTGGTTTCTGTATCCAGACAAATATGTTTCACTGAAAAGTCTCCCCGTTTGTTTTATGAGATATAATTGGATTTTTTTTATAAATTAGGCTAAAACGTCCGAAAATGAAATATCAGGTTCTATAATGTCTGACAATAAAAAAGCAAAGGGCTCCCCTACGGCCAATCCATCGATAGACACAGAAGAAGAGACTATCGATGTTACACCGGTAGAGAAAAAACCTCTGAAGGCTTATATCGGGAAGGCTATTTTTATTGTTCTGATGATCGGAGGCGTTGCCGGTTTTATTTTAGGTGACATGCAGCAATATCTTGGTGGTGCTTCTCCTTCTATTTTGGCGACTGTTGGAGATACTGACATTGCCAAAGAAGATGCAGAAACAATGCGCAATAATATTATGCAGCAATATCGTGATTTGCCGCCTGAAATTGCGCAGATGCAAAGACCTGCCCATCGTGCGATAGAGCTTCTGATTGAGCAAAATATTTTATCAGAATATGGTCGTATGCTTGGCCTTAGGGCGCCAGACCAACGGATAAAACAGCTTATTGAAACTATTCCTTATTTTAAAGATGATGTTACGGGAGAGTTTAGCGCAAAAAAATTCAGAGAAGTCATCAAAAAGCGTTTTCGTATTTCCGAAAATGATTTCATTAGAACGATTGAAAATGACATCATCAGGGAAATGATTTTTAAAAATATGAGCTCTGATGTTTATATTCCGGATGATCTTCTGAAAATCCATGCGGATTATAATATGGAGAAACGCAATATTGATTATATTGTCTTTGATGAAAATTCTTTGGGGCAGCTTCCGGCATTTAATATGTCACTTGAGGAGCAAAAAGATTATTTTGCAAAACATAAGAATCTCTCTGCTTTTCGGCGACCCGAATTACGAGATGTTGCTTTTCTGACATTTACGCC
>JBCCNR010000292.1:0-1569 GCA_039025725.1 Pseudomonadota bacterium
AATAATTTTAATAAATATACTATTAAAATGTGAGACACCCAAACCAGTGATGATTTTGGCTAAGTTTGTACCTATTTCATAAGGGCCTGCTTCATATGTTATCATCACGAAGTTAGGTGTCTGTAAAATGTTATAAAAGCTCACTTAAGACTATTCAAGAATGAAGTCAATGTTATCCAATCTGCCTGAAAAATCTGGCTCCGCATTTCATCCAGAAAAATATGCTTTTGCGATGTTAGTCGGTCTTTTTCTGTTTCTTATTCTCACAAATACCTCTTTTTTTGCACAACATGCGCGTAATATGTATTTGCATGACCCTGTAACATTCATATTTTCTGAGCTATCTCTCAATTTGTCTTTTTCAGCCTATCAAACTCTAACGAAGCTTACATTATCTATTGGCATTTTATCACATATCTTTATGATATTATTTTTAGATGGGTTTAAAGTCCGTACGCCGCTGACACTATGTGGAATATCAATCGTGGCAATGCTTTTCTTTCAGGATCATATTTATCTCATCTCTTTAGGTGAAATATTGAGCATTTTCTTAGGTCTTTTCACCTTGCTTTTATATGTCTCACGGACAACATATATCTATCTTATTGTAGCATCCATGTTGTTTTTCATTGCGGCGCTTCTCTCGCCAACCATAGGCATTGGACTATGTGCAATGATTATATCAATATCTGCCTATCATTCTACTTTAGAGGGATCAAAAGATTATAAATCTTTAGAGTATGTTTTGGTAACGATCAGTTTTTTTATTATCTCCATCGCAAGCAATATTATTTTCTTTGGATATGACATAAAGAATATGCTGTTACTAAAAAATTACGCAACGAGCCTCATTGCGCCCTGTATTATTTTAATTTATCTTGCAGTACATAAAGCTTTGGAAAAATTAATTATTCCTGAAAATATGGCTTTTGCTTTATCATTGCTTGTGGTGAGTGGTGGTATGATTTTCACGGGACATTTAAGCTATTCTTATATCAGTTGATGCAAAAACAAAGATGCTTTGGCAATAAACCCGGGCAAGACCTCTATGCCGCATATCATGATACACAATGGGGCATCCCTGTTTATGATGATAGGCTGCTGTTTGAAATGCTTGTCCTTGAGGGGGCTCAGGCCGGTTTAAACTGGGAGACAATTCTCAAAAAGCGAGAAGGCTATAGAGAGGCTTTTTACCAGTTTGACGTTCAAAAGGTCGCCGCCATGACCGATGTAGATATTGATAAATTATGTCAAAATCCAAAAATCATCCGCAATCGTCTCAAAATTGCCTCTGCGCGCAATAATGCCAAAATTTTTATCGCCATTCAAAAAGAGTTTGGCTCTTTTTCGGATTATTTATGGGCATATGTGGATCATAAGCCGATTAATAACCACTGGCCAACAGCAGAAGATGTACCTACGCAGACACCACTTAGTATAAAAATCTCAAAAGATTTAAAAAAAAGAGGTTTTAGGTTCGTGGGAAGCACAATTATTTATGCCTATCTACAAGCGATAGGCATTGTGAATGGACATTCTAAAGACTGTTACTTGGCTTAACTTGGCTTA
>JBCCNR010000293.1:0-1513 GCA_039025725.1 Pseudomonadota bacterium
ATCAGGACCTTGGATATGAACCACTTCGTATGACGGCTGCCCAAACAGACTATCTTGAAAAACGTATTGATTTTTATAATGAAAAGCTCACGCCATTGACCTCTTTTATTTTGCCGGGTGGGACTGAGGGCTCTAGCTATATTCACCTTGCGCGCGCGATTGCAAGACGCGCGGAAACACATATTATAACTCTCTCGCAAACAGCAGACATAAATATACATATTCGAACATATATAAACCGTTTGTCAGATTATCTTTTTGTTATAGGACGTATTTTGAATGATAATGGGCGCAATGACGTTTTATGGGTCGTTGGACAAAATAGATAGCAATGATAATGAAATTTCTTCAAAAGGCACGCGCAGATTTAAGGCTAAATTTTCAGGATAATTTTAAGCTTATTTATTTTGGCTATGTTTTGGCTGGGCATATCTTGCTGATAGATGTTCTCTCGAAATATATCGTTGCGGATTTTTTACGGTCCATCCCCCGAAAATCATATACTGTTATTCCAGATTTTTTCTACCTCACAGAAGTTTGGAATCATGGTGTGAGTTTTGGTTTCTTAACAGCAGGAAGCAGTCTGGGCCTTTGGTTTCTTCGCATATCGACATTATTGATTCTCTGTTTTCTATTTTACTTTCATGCCGTTTCGCGTGCCAAGCTTGAGAGCTATGGTTTAGCCTTAATCATTGGCGGAGCATGCGGAAATATCTTTGATCGCTTTTTTTATGGCGCTGTTTATGATTTTCTGGATGTCGTAATTTATGGATGGCATTTTTGGACTTTTAATATCGCCGACAGTGCGATATCTTTAGGCGCGGTTCTGATGATCGGATCGCAAATCTTTGCAACATCTTCAAAAACTACACATTAAGTCGGTAACTTGAAATGCGAAAAATATATTTTTATACAGCTTTTTATCTTGCTCTTCTCTCTCTGAGTGGCTGCTCAAAATCATTTCTTATGCCTGAAAAAGGTGGGCCCGATGCTTATGTTATCCGCACTTACAGCCCGCTTGTCACCCCAAGCAAAAAGGAAAGCAGTTACATGGCCAAGGCGCTTCCAAAGCCCGAACGTATTGGGACTGTTACGAAGTTTGAAACAAAAACAAAGACGGCTACTGAGCTTCTATCTCTCAAAGTGGATAATGAAGCTGTAGAACCTTCCGAAAGCTATGCGACTTTTTTAGAAAATCGTAACCTCACCAATCCTGACATAGACCTTAAATCCTTCGATAAAGATATGGAGGAAGAATATGTCGCGCAAAAAGAAAGAGATCTATCTCCTATCGACTATCTTTTAGGGAATGACGATAAAGTCCTTGATCCTGTTGTAGGGTATGAAGAGGAAGAAAGCGGAGTATTTTCTTTCTAGGGTCAGCCCTCATTAAATTTATGAATTCTGCATCATAAAAATTTATAATGAATAAGCGGTAAAAGGACGCAGCGACTAGCCTCGCCCTAATCGCAAGTCATTTTATCGTTTAGACATATAAATTTTCGATGCCCTA
>JBCCNR010000294.1:0-1475 GCA_039025725.1 Pseudomonadota bacterium
ATTAAAAGCTGATCAATATAAGCTTTTAATCCTGTTAAAATATCTGAAAACCCATCTGTAGCTTTTTTAGAGTTTGTAATTTTAAGAATATTAGAAAATACCTCAACCAATTTAAGCTTGTCCTGAGCTTTGTTAAAATCTTTAATAAGGTCGGTAAGATTATCTTCATTATTCTCAGATGGTTCTACTGTGGGTGTTGTGTCTGTGTCAGATGTTTTTATGACCTGCACTTTATCTGCGGTCGGAGAAGTAGGTGTTTCAGGAGGGGGAGTTTCTTCAACTCCTTCGGCGTCAATAGTGACTATATTATCTTTCGCGCCTCGCATCCTATCATATTGTGACTTTAGACCACCTAATATGCTGCCGCCAATATGTTTTAAAGCTTTGGAAATAGGCCATTTTGGTGTTTGCTCTGTAAGGTGAGTTGCATAAGGTTTGCCAACATAATCAGAAAGCTTTTTATCTGCACGCGATCGAATACATCCAGCGCCCACCGCAGCAAAGGCCGAAACAGCCAGCACAGCCCGCGCCATGGGCGTAAATAGAAGCGTTCCATAAAACAACCCCATTTCGGCAAGGCCAAGTATACCGCCATATTTTAAATGTGTTGAGCGAATGGTATTTGCACGCTTTCCAAAGGCTTCTTTAATATATGGCTTAAGATCTTCTTCTTGCCCTCCGGTTGGGTTAGGAGATAAAATATTATCATGAATATCTTTCTCTAAATCTTTTAGGTCAATCATTCCGCCTTTAAAACGCAATCCGCTAAAAACCGCCATAAGAAGTTGGCACCCAAGAAAAACCCCAGATGTCACGGATGAGACTATTCCAGCCGATTTGGGATAAGATAATATATTCAATAATGATGTCGTCAATGTGCCAGCCATCCCGACCACCATGGCTGACATGGCAACAGTCCCAGAAGCATTTTCAACGCATTCTAATTGTGATCTTGTTTTTTCATTCTCTTTGCTATTTGGATTTTTTTCTGCGCGTCTTAATCTCTCCAAAGACGCAAGGTAGTCCAACGACATCCCTCTGGCGCCAAGCTGTATAGCAGGAGCAATTATGGTGAGGGCAGATAAGATAATAATGCTAACCGGAAGGCCTTTAAACTGAGGTGCAATTTTGAAAAGAGTATATGCGAGTGCAGCTGGAATCTGATCAAGTCCGTCATATTTTTTTGCACTTTCTTCAGCTTTTTTTGCCACATTTCTTAACGTATTCGTTGCTGCTTTACTACTTTGGCTGGCTGTGGATGCAGCTCTCTTAAGGGGATTTTCTCTTGTTGACGGGGTAATTCTCTCAAAAAGATTTCTGATTATAGTTCTGATCAATTTTAAAATATCCTTTATTTTTCATATGTTATTGATAAGACTTACGCACTACTGCTCCCCTCCTGAGCGGTCCCCGAGCTTGTCAAAGGGTGCGAAGGGTGGGGTTTAGTGCAAAAAACTAACATTTCGCCCTTCGAC
>JBCCNR010000295.1:0-1296 GCA_039025725.1 Pseudomonadota bacterium
CACTACGCTTCGCTAGTGGTTAAAAGACTTTGCTAAAGTCTTTTAACATAGCAGAATGAGGATTTATAAATCCTCATTCTGCTATAATCAAAAATCATTTTGGGCTTTTGGTATTAAACACCTGTAATTGCATGCGCAAAATCTTCTGCATGAAATGGCCTGAGGTCTTCTATTCTTTCGCCAATACCAACTGCATAAATTGGCAGCTTCATCATATGGCCTATTCCCACTAAAACGCCGCCTTTGGCCGACCCATCAAGTTTTGTCATAACAATCCCTGAGATATTGGCAATGTCACGGAAAATTTCTGCCTGTCTGATTGCATTTTGTCCAGTTGTCGCATCCAGAACGAGAAGCGTTTCATGGGGCAGAGCGGCATCATATTTCTGTAAAACACGTGAAATCTTTAGCAATTCTTGCATAAGATTATTTTTATTTTGTAAGCGTCCTGCTGTATCGACCAGTAAAATATCGGCGCCATTTTCCTGTGCCTCAGCATAGGCGTCATATATAAGACCCGCAGCATCGCCGCCCTGCTCGGTTGCAATAACGGGAATATCATTATGCTCGCCCCATTTTGTAAGCTGCTCAGTGGCCGCAGCGCGGTAAGTATCACCAGCAGCCAGCATGACTGAAAGTCCATATGCCTTAAAATAATGCGCTAACTTACCAATTGTTGTGGTTTTACCAGATCCATTTACGCCTACAAAAGTAATAACATGCGGCTTTGCGCCACGATTTATCGTTAATATATCCTCGACAGGTTTCAGCATTTTGACAATTTCCTCTTTAAGGAAAATTTTAATCTCATCTTCTGAGATATCTTTGCCAAAACGTTGTTCTTCTAGCTTGTCTCGTAGCAAAGCTGCAATACTCACCCCAAGGTCAGACTGAATCAAAATATCTTCAAGATCATCGAGCATATCAATAGAAAGCTTCTTTCCGGTCAATCCAAGCGAAAGCTTTTCCGAGAGGCTCTCTTTAGATTTCTTGAGACCGCCAATAAAATGGGCAAAGCGTGACGTTTTTTCCTTTTCATTTTCTATAGCTGATTGTTCCACTTCATCATCAAACTTAAAGATACGCGGTAGATCTATGATCTCTTCCTTGATTATGGTCTCGCTGTGAGGTGCATTTTGGATATCGCTTTGATCTGTCAAAGAGACTTTTTCTGTTATGGTATTCTCTTCATTTTTTTTGAAAATTTTATTCCAGATCATCAAAATATTCCTTAATCTTTATGAAACCATATAAAAAAGGAGGCACAAAAGTGCCTCCGAATTTTAAGATGCAAAC
>JBCCNR010000296.1:0-1192 GCA_039025725.1 Pseudomonadota bacterium
CCTTTGGCGAAGCGTAGTGGATACTCTCAAAATTCCTATGGAATTTTGTAGCGACTAAACTATAAGTGCTTTTGGTAGAGCGCCCGACTGGGCGCCGCGCATCGTTGCGCGCCCCCTCGGAGCTCCAAGGGGGTATTCGCGTAAGCCAACTGGCGTGAGAGAAAAAATCACCTTAAGTTGCTTGATATATAATAATTATGATAGGTACAATATTAAAAATTATTAAGGCGCTTGGTATTAGAAACAGTTATCCCATATGAATGATATAGATTATGCCTGTGATTTGCTAAAAAAAGGAGAAATAATCTGCCTGCCAACTGAAACCGTTTATGGGCTGGCAGCCGATGCAACCCAAGATCATGCAGTCAAAAAAATATATGCCCTCAAAGGCAGGCCAGATTTTAATCCACTGATTTCGCATGTGTCTTCACTGGAAATGGCTGAACAATACGGGATTTTTAGCCCAATCAGCAGAAAAATATGCAAATCATTCTGGCCCGGCCCACTTACGATTGTTGTTCCCAAACAGAAAAACTGTAAAATCTCACCTATTGTCACAGCAAATTTGAACACAATCGCTTTAAGGTCTCCTGATCATCCTATTATATCTGAAATTATAACCAGAATAGATACGCCACTTGCTGCACCGTCAGCCAATATTAGCGGCACCTTAAGCCCAACAGATATAAGCCATGTGCAAGATGCTTTTGGAGACAATACGCCCTTTATCATTGACGGAGGACCATGTCAGATCGGTCTCGAATCGACAATTATACAAGTTATAGGCGATAATATTCATATTTTACGCCATGGTGTTATCACCGAAACAGACTTAAAACCTTTTGCAAATCACGTTTTTCTTCCATCAAAAGATACTGAGAAGACAGAAATTATTGCTCCGGGGCAGCTCTTGCGGCATTATGCACCGCAAAAATCACTATATTTTGATCTTGATAATTTTACAAAAGATGATGGATTTCTTGCATTTGGAACCAGTAACATCCCCCAAAATGCAAAATCTATTTACCAGCTTTCAGAAACACAAGATCTGAACGAAGCAGCATCGAAATTATTTTCAGGACTGCATATGTTAGATCATTGCCCAATAAGGCATATTTTTATTGCTCCGATACCATATTCAGGCCCCGGAATCGCAATAAATGATCGTTTAAAACGCGCATCATACAAATAA